>JAHRFU010000101.1 GCA_019084485.1 Desulforudis sp.
GCAAGCTGTTCATCCATGTTGATGGACAGTGTCAGCTTCTTTTTCGCGCTTTCTTCCTCCGTCATCTTGCGGGCGACTTCCTTGAAATGAGCGATGGGATCTTCATATTCCTTTTCCAGTTCATCCAAGTAGCCCAGGGACTTTATGGTTCGATCCGTCGAAGTATTGGTCGCGGGATTTCTGTATTTTTGAGCGATAACAAGATAGGTTCTTCCCGATTCTTTTCGATACGTTTTTTTGAGATACATAACGTGAAGCCTCCCACCCCTGAAATAACTTGGCATATCTCTATTATAACATATTGTGCCAAATTGTGCCACATAAATATGTAGAAAAACTAAAAATAAAAAACCCCTTGCAGGCTTATATAGCAAGGGTGTTTGGACTTCTCTGTTCGATTAGGCTGTCAAACTAACGAGGTGAACTACCTGGAGATGAAGCCCGGCTTAATAACCCGCTGGTTCCGCAGGGCGGTTGACAAGAAAACCGCGCGGTAAATATAATTAAGTGAAACAGTCTCAGGCATAAAGCTAGTATGGTGACAGAAGGGGGCTTAGTGAGCATGTGTGAAGCCAACGCTTACCTCCGGGAGGGCGACCGCGAAGAGATGATCCTGGAATTCGTTGACCGGATCCTTCCGCACGAGGACGGCCTTCTTCTTGAGGACATTTTCGGGCGGCGCAAGATCGTCAAGGCCCGGATTAAAGAACTGGCCCTAGTAGAGCACCGCATCATCCTGGAAAAGATCTAATGACTCTTGGCTTAACGTCGGCGGGATCGGATCCCGCCGGTTTCTCCCCCTGATTGATCTCCGGTTGATACCGGGATTATTTTTTTGCGGAAAGGGGTGTCGGCATGCTGGTAGACTGGAATCCCATCGCCTTTGCAATCGGACCCCTGGCCGTGCGCTGGTACGGCATCGCTATGGCCCTGGCCATTCTCCTTGGTATCCTCTACTTTCGGCGCGAAGGTACCAAGTTCGGCTGGGATGATGACTCAATGTTCAGCCTGGGACTCTCTGCGGTCCTCGGCGGGATCATCGGGGCCCGGCTGATCTTTGTGGCGGCGAACTTCCCCCATTGGTTCTGGACCGATCCGGCACAGGTGTTTAAGATTTACGAGGGTGGACTGTCCTGGCACGGAGCACTTCTGGGCGGGGTTCTGGCCGGCCTTGTTTATCTGCGCCGTCAGCGGCTGATCGACTTCCACCGCGCCGCCGATTTGGCCGTACCAGGCTTGGCCATCGGTTACCTGATGATCCGGTTCGCCAACATTGCCAATCAGGAGGTGCTCGGCCGCGTCACCGAACTCGGTTTCGACCGCTGGCCGGCTCAGCTCGTCGGTGCCGGCATCGCCTTTATCATGCTGGCGCGCCATTTTTATCTGACACGGAATCCAAAGCCTGCGGGCTATCTGTTCTGGTCCTTCATCCTGTACCACCAGCTCCTGCGTGGTATAGTGGAAGAAACGGTACGCGACAATGCAGTCATCATCCCGTTGTACGTAAACGAGGCTTGGGGCCTGGCTTCGCTGACAATGGCCCAGCTCTTCACACCGGCTATCGTGCTGTTTGCTCTATGGATGCTCCGCGGTCGCTGGCCCTCGAGAGGCGAGAGGTGAGAGGTTAGCTTAGTGTACTATTAACAAGACTCATCGGGGCGGCACCAGACTACGGGGGAGGAAAAAGATGCCTGTCCCCGATTTTTGCCCCGGAATTAGCGATGTCCCCTTGTAGAGGTGATAGACGTGTTTGAGGGAAAACCCACTCAGACCCGCATTGAGGACGCGGCGCAGCCTACGACCCTGGAAGCACTCTGGGAGAGTATGTCTGGCTGCCGGCACTGCGGTCTGGCCGAAGGCCGGAAGAACATTGTGTTTGGTGACGGGCCCCCGCGCGCTCGCCTGATGTTTATCGGTGAGGGTCCCGGAAGAGACGAGGACCTGCAGGGTCGACCTTTTGTGGGCGCAGCCGGTCAGCTTTTGGACAAGATCATTGCCGCCGGAGGCTGGACTCGCGAAGAGGTCTACATCGCCAATATTGTTAAGTGCCGCCCACCTGGAAACCGGATTCCCAACCGGGATGAGGCCGAGGCCTGCATGCCCTGGCTGAGGCGACAAATCCAATTGATTGCCCCGCGTTTGATTGTCCTGCTGGGGGCCACCGCCCTTCAGTTCACCATCGATCCGAAGGCTCGCATCACAGCCTGCCGGGGACAGTGGATCCAACGCGGAAGGATCAAGATCATGCCGACTTTCCATCCTGCTGCACTATTGCGCGATCCGTCCAAGAAACGTCCAGTCTGGGAAGACATCCAGCTTGTCCGTGATGAGTACCAGCGGCTGGTGGAAGGCGAAGAATAGCCTTCCGCCGCTGGTTGTGTTACTTCGTTTGATTCAGCTCGGCGGTATCCGTTATTGAAGATCCTTGACCGTGTACGGACTCTGTTTCTATGGAAAGCGGCTTCAGCGGCAGATCCCATGCCGTTAGGCCGCATTTTTTCGCCTGCTTAAGCAGAGTCAGATACTGCGCCAGAGCGCTATTAATCCGTTGCACCGCACACTCCACAAAGTCTTCTTGAGCGAAATCCAACTGCCGGACTGAGTAATGCCAGTCCCTACGGGCTTTTTCAAGCTCTTCTAGCAATACCGGATCGGTATTGTTAATGGGAATCATTGCCATCCCTCCTTGCTCATTTAATTTATTCCAGTGACCGTCAAATAGAATCAACATTTTCACTGGGAGGCACGATAAAACCAGGTCAACCAAACGATGTTGTGTGCAGGAACGTGTTTCCAACGACTGCAACGAGGAGGCAGAAGAATGCGTCCGTGCTTGCGTCTCTTTACGGTTTTACTGGCTGTGCTGATAATGGCGACCGGGTGTGCAAACCGGGACAACCAACGGCGTCCCGCCGAAGAGCAGCCCAAGGTCGGGTTTAGTGTGGCGGACGAACGGCGCGATGGTAACCAGACTATCAAGAAGGTAGTGGAGGAACGGAGTAAGCGGGATGGAGTCCGGCTCACCTGGATGGATGCGCAGGGCGACCCGCTGAAGCAGGAACGGGACGTCGACAAGATGATCGAACAGAAGATGGACGCCGTGGTCCTGCAGTTTGCCGATCCCCAGATGGGCTCTGGGCTGGCCCGGCGCTTAGCGATGAACCGGATCAAGGTGGTCGCCCTGGAAACGCTCCCGTCCGACGCGCCTGTAGACGGGTTTATTGCCTCCAACCACACGATGGCCGGGGAGCTTTCGGGCCGCTACATCCTTGAGAATGCACATCCGGGCAGCCAGGGACGGGTGCTGGTCCTCAGCGGTGATCCAAACGACCCCATGGCCCAAGCCATTGTCGATTCCCTCCGGGAGACGCTCAAAGGTACAGGCTGGTCACCAGAAGTCGCCAACCACCCGCGTAGCGACCCGGCCCTGGCGGGCACCACCGTCGAAACGGCATTGGCGGAAGGTGTTCCCGACGCGGTGCTGGCCACCGACAGCCGGATGATCGTGGCCGCCGTCGAGGGACTGCGTCCCCGGGGACTGCTGCAGCGGGTCCTGACGGTGGGAGTGGGCGCCGACCGGACGGCAGCCGAAGCCTTGGTAATGGGTGAACATGACGCCGAGATCGACGTGGCGCCTGAGATGCTCGGGCAGTTTGCCTACGAGGCGGCGGTCGGCCTGGCCCGGGAAGGCCGCTGGCAGTACGATTCCCAGACCAGGAACGGTACTTCCACGATACCGACCCGGATTACCCCGGTGCGGCTGATCCAGGCGAATAATGCTTTTCTGCTTGAAGAACGCTACGGCGACCTGACTCGCATGGCCCAGCAGCAGCAAGGTCAACAAGGCGGTGGGGGCGGCCAGGGGAAACAGCAACAGGGCGGTGAGGGCGGAGGTGAGCAAGGTGGCGGCGGACAGAGTGGACAGCAGGGTCAGCAGCAGCAACAGCAGTCCATGACCAAGCTGACCGTGACCACTCAGGACGGAAAAACTGTTGAAATCGACATCCCGGGAGAAGTTCAGAGCATTGAAACGGAGCAGATGGGCGGCCAACAGGATCAGCAGGGTGGTCGGGGCGGTGGCCAGGGCGGCGGCGGCGGCCAAGGCGGCCAAGGTGGTGGTTCCGGTGGCGGTCAGGGTGGTGGCCAAGGAAGTCAGTAACCATTGACCGGCGCTAAGGATCGGCACCACGAATTATGAAGATTGTTGTGTGGTGTTGTGCGCTTTCCTGAGGGTATTGCCTCCACAAACACGTACGTGGGTGGAAAACGGGGACAATGCTGGCTAGTAGTATATGAGCAACATTTCCTAGGAAAAACCAGCCTGTCCCCCTTTTCCACCTGCTAACGGTAGCGAAGCATCTTCATCAGTGGGGACCGCAAGTGGGCTTGTCTTAGCTTTCTCCCCTTTGTGGTATAATTACTGCGGAGGTGGAAACTTTGCCGGCCCTGCAGTTGGTTTCAGATTTTGAGCCCCGGGGCGATCAGCCGAAGGCGATCGCTTCTTTAGTCGACGGAGTCAATATGGGAATGCGCCACCAGACACTTCTGGGAGTTACAGGCTCGGGCAAAACGTACACCATGGCCCAGATCATCCACCAGGTCCAACGCCCGACGCTGGTGATGGCACCGAACAAGACACTGGCGGCACAGCTCTGCAGTGAGCTTAAGGAATTCTTCCCTGAGAACTCAGTGGATTACTTTGTCAGCTACTATGACTACTATCAGCCCGAGGCCTACATCGCGTCCTCGGATACCTATATTGAAAAAGACGCCTCGATCAACGAGGAGATTGACAAGCTACGCCACTCGGCCACTGCCGCCCTGTTTGAGCGGCGGGACGTGATTATCGTGGCTTCGGTGTCCTGCATCTACGGCTTGGGCGATCCGGAGGAATACCGGACACTCGTGGTTTCCCTGCGCAAAGGAAACACCTACGACCGGGATCAGGTGATCCGTAAGCTGGTCGCCGTTCAGTACGAGCGGAACGACATTAACTTTACGCGCGGTAAGTTCCGGGTGCGCGGTGACGTGCTGGAGATATTTCCCGCCGCCTCAGGCGAGAAGGCCCTGCGCGTGGAGTTCTTCGGTGACAAGATTGAACGGATCACGGAGTTTGACGCTCTAACCGGTGAGGTTATCGGAGACCGCTACCACGTCTCCATTTTTCCGGCCAGCCATTACGCCGCCTCGGCCAAGCGCATCGAACAGGCGGTCGGGGCCATCGAGGCCGAACTGGAGGAACGTCTCGCCGAACTGCGGGGGCAGGGTAAGCTGCTGGAAGCCCAGCGCCTGGAGCAGCGTACCAATTATGACCTGGAAATGCTGCGCGAGATGGGTTTTTGCAAGGGCATCGAAAACTATTCACGTCACATCACGGGACGGGCACCCGGAGACAAACCCTACACCCTGCTGGATTACTTCCCCGAGGATATGCTCGTGTTTATCGACGAGTCGCACATCACCGTGCCCCAGATCGGCGGGATGTATGAAGGGGACCGTTCGCGTAAAGCGGCCCTGGTGGAACATGGCTTCCGTCTGCCCTCGGCCTTCGACAACCGGCCGCTCACTTTCAGTGAGTTCGCCGCCTATGTGCAGCAGGCCGTGTACATTTCCGCTACGCCCGGACCATACGAACTGAAGCACAGCAAGCGTGTGGCCGAGCAGATCGTGAGACCCACCGGCTTGATTGACCCGCAGATGGTGGTCCGGCCCGTGCGCGGGCAGATTGATGACCTGCTCGGGGAAATCCGGATCAGGGTGGCGCGTAACGAGCGGGTACTGGTGACCACATTGACCAAGCGGATGTCTGAGGACCTGTCCGACTACTTTAAAGAAGTCGGAATCAAGGTGCGCTACCTACATTCGGACATTCTAACTCTGGAGCGGATGGAAATTCTGCGCGACCTCCGGCTGGGCAAGTTCGACGTCCTGGTTGGAATCAACCTGTTGCGGGAAGGGCTGGACCTGCCCGAAGTTAGTCTGGTGGCCATCCTGGACGCTGACAAGGAAGGGTTCCTCCGCTCGGAGCGCTCGCTGATTCAGACCTCCGGCCGTGCGGCGCGCAACATCAACGGCCAGGTGATCATGTATGCAGACCAGATCACCGGCTCGATGCGCCGGGCCATAGACGAGACCGATCGACGGCGTCAACTTCAGGTGGAGTATAACCGGGAGCACGGGATCACGCCCCAGACGATTCAGAAAGCGGTTCGGGCCGTGCTGGAGGCCACCCGTGCGGCTGAAGAGCCCGCGCGCTACACTTCGGGCGACGTTAAAGAAATGAGTAAACGGGAGATCCGGAAGCTGATCACGCGGCTGGAGAAGGATATGCGGGATGCGTCACGCCACCTCGAATTCGAAAAAGCAGCCCAGCTGCGGGACGCCCTGATCGACCTGCGCCTCCAGCTACAGCCCGGCGGACGCCGCCTGCGCCCCGCTGTCGGAGAATACGGCGAAGAGTAGCCACAGTATCCCGTTACGGTGAAAAACAAACAATACAAATGATGGACAGATGGAGGATAATAACCTAACCAATGAAGGACAGAATCGTCATCCGGGGCGCCCGGGTGCACAACCTAAAGAATATCGACGTGGAAATCCCCCGTGACAAGCTGGTCGTCCTGACCGGCCTGTCCGGTTCCGGCAAGTCTTCCTTGGCGTTTGACACCATTTACGCCGAGGGCCAGCGCCGTTATGTGGAATCGCTCTCGGCCTATGCCCGCCAGTTCCTGGGCCAGATGAACAAGCCCGACGTGGACTACATCGACGGCCTCTCACCGGCGATTTCCATCGATCAAAAGAGCCGGTCGCATAACCCGCGCTCCACCGTAGGCACAGTTACCGAGATCTACGACTACCTGCGCCTGCTGTTTGCCCGCATTGGCCGGCCGCACTGCCCGGACTGCAATCACCTGATTTCCGGACAAACCATCGAGCAAATGGTGGATCAGGTTCTGGAGATGCCGGAGGGGACTAAGATTCAGGTTCTGGCCCCTGTCGTCCGCGGGAAAAAGGGCGAGCATGTAAAGATCCTCGAGGAAGCCCGCCGGGACGGGTTCATACGCGTTCGCGTCAACGGCGAGATCCAGGAGACCGGCGACGAGATCGTCCTGGACAAGAAGAAAAAGCACAATATTGAGATCGTGATCGACCGTCTGGTGGTGCGGGACGGCATCCGTTCGCGCCTGGCCGACTCGCTGGAGACGGCGGTGAAGCAGACCGGCGGTCTGGCCGTAGTGAACATCCTGGAAGACCGTGACCTGGTTTTCAGCCAAAACTTCGCCTGTGTAGACTGTGGCTTCAGTTTCAGCGAGATCACCCCGCGCCTGTTTTCTTTTAACAGTCCGTTCGGGGCCTGCCCGACCTGTACTGGGCTTGGGTACAAGATGGACGTGGATGTGAACCTGGTCATCCCGGACCGGACCAAGACCCTGCAAGAGGGTGCGGTTGCCGGCTGGTCCTGGTGGACCGGAGGCTACCACGTCCTGGAGGGCCTGGCGACCCACTACGATTTTGACGTGAACACGCCGGTGACCGAGCTCGATTCGGATCACCTGGACGTCATCCTTTACGGCACAGGCAGTACCAGTGTTTCGTTTAAGTACCGCGACACCTACGGAAACACCCGGCGCTACACCGCACCCTTTGAAGGGGTGCTAAACAAACTGGCACGACACTATCGGGAGAGCACCTCCGAACACGTGCGCGAGGAAATCGAACAGATGATGCGGGAGAAGCCCTGTCCGGCCTGCGAGGGGGCGCGTCTGAAACCGGAGGCTTTGGCGGTGAAGGTGGGCGGGCTCTCAGTCGCCCAGGTTTCCAAGATGACCATCCTGGAAGCCACCCGCTACTTTGAAGGTCTGGAACTGACCGCCCGTGAGGAATTGATCGGGCGGCGGATTCTTAAGGAGATTCGGGAGCGGATCGGCTTTCTGATCAACGTCGGTCTGGACTACCTGACCTTGGACCGTAAGGCCGGAACTCTCTCCGGCGGTGAGGCGCAACGCATCCGCCTGGCTACCCAGATTGGCTCCGGCCTGATGGGTGTGCTGTACATCCTGGATGAGCCCAGCATCGGCCTGCACCCCCGGGACAACGCCCGGCTACTGGAGACGCTGAAGCGGCTGCGGGATTTGGGGAACACCTTGATTATCGTCGAGCATGACGAGGAGACCATGCGCGAGGCCGACCACATCATCGATATCGGACCCGGTGCCGGGGTCAACGGCGGAGAAGTGGTCGCCGCCGGCACCGTCCAAGACATTATCCGCACCCCGGCCTCCCTGACCGGCCAGTACCTGGGCGGCCGCCGGTCGATCGAGGTGCCGCCGGTGCGCCGTAAGCCGGACGGGCGCTGGGTGGAGGTGGTGGGCGCCCGGGAACACAACCTGCGCGACCTGCGGGTTGCTTTCCCGCTGGGGGTGTTTACCACTGTAACCGGTGTTTCCGGCTCAGGCAAGAGCACCCTGGTGAACGAAATCCTGTACAAGGGACTCGCCCAACGTCTGACCCTGACCCGGCTGGTTTCGGGGCCGCACGACGCGATCAACGGCACTCAGCACCTGGACAAGGTGATCAATATCGACCAGTCGCCGATCGGGCGGACGCCCCGTTCCAACCCGGCCACCTACACGGGGATCTTTACGAGTATCCGTGAGCTGTTTGCGCTGACTCCCGAGTCCCGGGGTCGCGGTTACAAACCGGGGCGCTTCAGCTTCAACGTCCGCGGCGGCCGCTGTGAAGCCTGCCAAGGCGATGGAATCATCAAGATTGAGATGCACTTTTTGCCGGATGTCTTTATCCCGTGCGAGGTCTGTAAAGGTATGCGTTACAACCGGGAGACGCTGGATGTGCATTACAAAGGAAAGACTATAGCCGACGTCCTGGATATGACCGTGGACGAAGCGGTGGAGTTCTTCGCCCCGATCCCGAAGATTCACCACCGCCTGCGCACCCTGCAGGATGTGGGCCTGGGCTACATCAGGCTGGGGCAGCCGGCGACGACGTTGTCCGGTGGAGAGGCCCAGCGGGTGAAACTGTCGACCGAACTCTCCAAACGGGCTACCGGCAAGACCCTTTACATTTTGGACGAGCCCACTACAGGGTTGCATTTCGCGGACATCGCCAAGCTCTTAAACGTCCTGCAGCGTCTGGTGGACTCCGGGAACACCGTGGTCGTCATCGAACACAACATGGACGTCATTAAAACCGCCGACTACCTGATCGACCTGGGCCCGGAAGGCGGCGATCGCGGCGGCATGGTTGTGGCCACCGGCACCCCCGAGGAAGTGGCCGCCAACCGCTCGTCCTACACCGGCCGTTTCCTGGACAAAATGCTTACCAAGCCCGCAGCCCAAGCCACCGCAAGGTAGTTATCCACAAAAGGGGACAGGCTACTTTTTCGCAGCAACTGTTGCTTGGCTAAGAACAGAACCTAAGGATAGTGGATAAGGTGACCGTCCTAGTCCTGGGGGCAGGTTATCCACATAATTCTATGTTATCCACAAAAGTAGCCTGTCCCCTTTCTTGGAGGGTTTATGAGTCTAGCGGAGAAGGCGGCAATGTTTCCGGACAAACCGGGTGTGTATCTCTTCCGCGGTGAGCGCGGGGAGGTGCTCTATGTTGGCAAGGCTGTGTCCCTGCGTAGCCGGGTGCGGTCTTACTTTACCGGTGCCCAGACCAACAAGGTCCAGGCGCTGGTTCGCCGTGCAGCCGACATCGAGTTCATCGTGACCGGTTCGGAAGTTGAGGCCCTGATCCTGGAGTCCAACCTGATCAAGGAACACCGTCCGCGCTATAACGTCCTGCTCAAGGACGATAAGAGCTACCCCTATATCAAGGTGACCGTGCAGGAGATCTATCCACGCGTCTTTATGACCCGCACCCAACCGCGGGACGGTTCGCGCTACTTCGGGCCATATCCCGGTGCCGGTGCGGTGCACGAGACTCTGCGCCTGCTTAAGAAGCTCTTTCCCCTGCGCACCTGTCGTCAGAACCGCTTTCGAAACCACCGCCCCTGTCTGAACCAGCATATCGGTCGCTGCCTCGGCCCTTGTGGCGGCGAGGTTGACCCGGAGCAATACAGAGCCATGGTCCGGGAAGTGCTGCTCTTCCTGGAAGGACGCCACGCCGAGTTGGTGCGCAACGTGACCCGGAAGATGGAGCAGGCGGCCGCCGAACTGAACTTTGAACGGGCTGCCGAACTAAGAGACCAACTGCAGGCGATCGAACAGGTAGTGGCTAAACAGAACATCGTGTCCCAGCGACTTGAAAACCAGGATGTGATCGCGCTCGCCCGGGACGGGAACCGCGGCCGGGCCGTGGTTTTAGAGATTCGCGGTGGGAAACTGCTTGGACACCAGAGCCTGAATCTGAAGGGCATCGAGGAGCGTTCTGACGCCGAGGTGCTTGCCGCCTTCATCAAACAGTACTACCGCGAAAGCGGGTTTATCCCGCCGGAGTTGCTGCTGGCCGTGTCGCTAGGCGAAGAGCAGGCCCTGATCGGGGAGTGGCTGAGCATTCGCCGCCAATCCCGGGTCCGGGTACAAGTCCCGCAACGGGGCCGTAAGCGGGATTTGGTGCGCATGGCCGAGAAAAACGCCTCCCTGGCCCGCGAGCAGATGCAGTTTGAACGTAATGCCGATGAGGCTCTGGCCGACCTGACTGAACGGCTTGGCCTGGCCGAAACCCCGGTACGGCTGGAGGCCTTTGATATCTCCAACATCCAGGGTACCCAGACCGTTGGCGCTATGGTTGTCTTCATGGACGGCAAGCCTGCTCCGGCTGAGTACCGCCGCTTCAAGGTGCAAGCAGAGCGGGGACCAGATGACTATGCATCGATGAAAGAGGTCGTGACCCGCCGGTTTACGCGGGCACGGGAAGAGCAGGCCCTGATCAATTCTGGTCAGCTGTCCTCAAAAGAAGCGAAGTTTAACGTTCTGCCGGATTTGGTGCTGATCGACGGAGGCAAGGGCCAGCTTGGAGTGGCCCACCGGGCAATGAGTGATCTAGGTTTTATTGAAATCCCGGTTTACGGTTTAGCCAAGGAAGAGGAACTGGTCTTCGCCCCCGGACGGAAGGAGCCCCTGCCGGTGGCTGCGGATTCCGAGGCCGGGTACCTGCTGCAGCGCCTGAGGGACGAGGCCCACCGCTTCGCCGTAACCTACCACCGCCAGCGCCGCACCAAAGAGGGTCTCCGCTCCCTGCTGGACGAAATCGAGGGGATCGGCCCGCGCCGCCGCCGGGCGCTCTTGATGGCCTATCCATCGCTGGACGCATTGCGTGCGGCATCGGTTGAGGAACTGAGTCACAAACCGTCAATGAATACCAAAGCCGCACAAGCCGTGTACGAATTCTTTCACGGCACAAGCCACCCGCAATAAGCCCATTAGCGGGAGAGAAGTGTGAATGCGGGAGATGACAGGGACGATAAGCAGACACCAACGAGCGGTGGCTGAAGCCGGCGCCTGCTGATTATATGGCCGTGCAGCGGATGGAAACGACAAGTCACGTTACGGCGCATAGTATCTTGCAGCTACCGATTGCATCGGAAAAGGCATAAAAGTAGGATCGGCTGATCTTTCTCAGAAAAGTATTTACGGTTGTTTGCGGCAGAAGGCTAACACAAGTAGCGGTTTGTAATCAGTAGTCCGGCGGAAGTTAATACAAGGTTACCGAGATCAAGGAGATCTCACCCCTTTCGAATTTGGGGGCGTGATCTCTTTTTCGTTTTAAGGGGGAATTTTTTGCGACTCTTTTCCAGGGCGTGTATCAGGGGTAGATGATTTACGAAAGGGGAGAAATTCGGGGTGCACAACAAAAGAGTATTCGCATTGATTCTGGTTATCTCTCTAGCTGTGGTCTTGGTCACCGGTTATTTGGCGCAAAAGGAAAAGGGTGCTGATTCTACGGAAACGCCTCAGAAGAACGAACTGGTACTGGCCATCCGAGGCGAGGCCGGTAGCGGCTATGACCCCACCACCGGATGGGGCCGCTATGGGTCACCGCTCTTTCACAGTACGTTGCTGACGCGCGATAATGATCTCAACGTAGTCAATGACCTTGCCACTGGTTATGAAGTAAGCAACGACGGCCTGACCTGGACCGTCACGATCCGTGAAGACGCAAAGTTCTCGGATGGCAACCCGGTTCGGGCCGCCGACGTCGTGTATACCTTTGACACAGCCGCTAAGAGCGGCTCGGTTATTGATCTCACCGTATTGGAAAACGTCAAGGCTACGGATGACAAGACTATCGTGTTCAAGTTGAAGGAACCACGGTCGACGTTCCTGAGTCTGCTTATCTCGACGGGAATCGTTCCAAAGCACGCCCACGGAGAAGGTTATGCGGAGAAACTGATCGGCTCCGGTCCTTACAAGTTCGTACAGTGGGACAAGGGACAGCAGTTGATTGTCGAGGCCAACCCCGAGTATTACGGACCTGAACCGTACTTCAAGAAGCTTACTTTTCTGTTCCTAGAAGAGGATGCGGCGTTTGCCGCGGCCAAAGCCGGGCAGGTTGACGTTGCGTCCGTTCTACCGAGTATTGCGAAACAGGAAGTGTCCGGGATGCGACTCCTTGCCGTGGAGAGTGTGGATAACCGCGGCATCATGTTCCCCATGGTGACGTCCGGACGGAAAACCGAGGACGGCCATCCCGTCGGGAACGATGTGACGGCCGACATCGCCATTCGTAAGGCCATCAACGTAGCTGTTGACCGGAAGGCGCTTGTTGACGGTGTGCTGGAAGGCTTTGGGGCACCGGCCTATACGGTATGTGACAACCTGCCCTGGTGGAACCCGGAAGCGGTGATTAAGGATGCTGACCTGGAAGAAGCCAAGAGGCTGCTTGCTGAAGGAGGCTGGAAAGACCTCGATGGTGACGGTGTTCTGGAAAAAGGCGGACTTAAGGCTACGTTCACCTTGGTCTATTCTGCAACTGACCAGACCCGCCAATCACTGGCCCTTGCGGTAGCGGATATGGTCAAGCCGATCGGCATTGACATCAAGGTCGAGGGAAAAAGCTGGGATGATATCAAGACGATGATGTACTCCAACGCGGTGCTTTTCGGGTGGGGAGGTCACGATCCGCTGGAAATGTACAACCTTTACAGCAGCAAAACAGCCGGATCTGGGTGGTATAACACCGGCTTCTACAGTAACCCGGTAGTGGATGGTTACATGGACAAGGCTCTTGCCACAACCAACGCAGACGAGGCACTCGAATACTGGAAGAAGGCCCAGTGGGATGGAACCACCGGTTTGAGCGCAAAGGGCGACGCCCCTTGGGCCTGGTTGGTAAACCTTAATCACTGCTACTACGTCAGGGACAGCCTAAATACCGGCCGGCAGAGAATCCAGCCGCACGGACATGGCTGGCCGATCACCGCGAACATTGCTGAGTGGACCTGGGACGAATAGGCGATGAGGCCGGAAGAGCGAGTGCAGATAGCAGCCGTATTGGTATTCATCGCCCGCAAGAGCTTCAGGTTGGGGACGCTGCTGGTTGCGGTGTGTGTCCTCTCCTTCTGGCTCGTTAGTCACTCACCGATCGATCCTGTGAATGCCTACGTTGGCGCCGACGTTATGCGGGTAGGCCCCGAGCAGCGGGCAGCCATTGCTGCGTACTGGGGCCTGAACGACCCGCCGCTGCAAAGACTTGTGAACTGGGGGGCGGCGGTCCTACGCGGCGACTGGGGCACCTCGATGATCTTTCGCCAACCGGTGATCGATGTGATTTCTGAACGGTTCACCGCGTCACTGGCGCTTATGGGAACGGCCTGGGTGCTCTCCGGGGTGTTTGGGTTCGCCCTTGGCATTATTGCGGGTGCCAGGCAAGGTACCTGGATTGACCGCTGCATCAAGTGGTACTGCCTCACCCTGGCTTCTACACCGACCTTCTGGTTGGGCCTTCTGCTGCTTATCGTTTTTGCGGTATGGCTCGGCTGGGCACCGGTGGGGCTCGGGGTTCCCGCAGGTGTCCTTTCCGATGAAGTGACGTTCGGCGACCGTATCAGGCATCTGGTTTTGCCTGCGGCAACACTAAGCATTCTGGGCGTGGCAAACGTGGCCCTGCATACGAGACAGAAACTCGTGGACGTGCTGGCCAGTGACTACGTGTTATTTGCAAGGGCCAAGGGCGAGTCCGAGTTCGCGATACTGTGGAAACACGGCCTGCGCAACGTGGCCCTGCCTGCCGTTACGCTGCAGTTCGCGAGTCTGAGTGAATTGTTTGGCGGGTCCATCCTTGCCGAGCAAGTGTTTGCATATCCCGGCCTCGGGCAGGCCACAGTGCAGGCCGGCTTACGCGGGGATGTTCCGCTTCTGCTGGGCGCGGTGATCTTCGGCGCGGTGTTCGTATTCGTTGGGAACCTGCTGGCGGACATCATCTACCGCTTCGTCGATCCCCGGATCAGATGGGGGGGGCGGTATGAGCAGTGTTGATGCTGTAGCAGTCAGCCACTCCCGTACCGGCCGTCTGCCGAGGCTTAACCGTCGGCAGCGTACGTTGCTGGTCATCGTCCTTTCCGCCGCGTTGTTGCTGAGCGTGGTGGCCGGAGGGTTGCTTCTCGGTAACGAGATGCTTACCACAAACCTCGACCAGCGAAACCTGTCGCCCTCTCTTGAGCATCCGTTCGGTACGGACTGGCTCGGGCGGGATATGCTTGCCCGCACGCTGAAGGGACTCACCTTAAGCCTTGTTGTCGGCGTCCTGGCCTCCACCGTAAGCGTGCTGATCGCACTTACCCTTGGGATGGCTGCCGCTACTTTCGGTAGAGCAGTCGATGGCGCTGTCACCTGGCTCGTGGATCTATTCCTTAGCGTGCCTCATCTGGTAGTGCTGATCCTCATCGCTTTCACGCTCGGTGGCGGGACCAAGGGTGTGATTCTCGCGGTTGCGCTTACCCATTGGCCAAGCCTTACGCGTGTCATCAGAGCTGAAGTGCTGCAGCTTCGCACCGCCGAGTTCGTGCAGGTCTCTCGCCGGTTGGGCCGGACGCGTTGGTGGATCGCCACGCGACACCTGTTGCCCCACCTGGTGCCGCAGATCCTCGTGGGACTCGTGTTGCTGTTCCCGCACGCCATCCTGCACGAGGCGGCGATCACGTTCCTGGGTTTTGGGCTTTCACCCCAGCAGCCTGCGGTCGGCGTCATCCTGTCGGAATCAATGCGACACCTTTCAACCGGGTACTGGTGGCTGGCCCTCTTCCCGGGTCTGGCCCTGCTGGTCATGGTGCGTGCCTTCGACATTCTGGGCGACAATCTGCGCTCACTGGTCGACCCGCGCATCGCGCATGAATAGTAAATGTGAGGTGCCATGATGATTGCACCGGAAGCTTCTGAACCTAAGCCGATTCTGGATGTGCGAGACCTCTCGGTGTCCTTTGAACAATATGCCCGCGGTCTTCAGAAGAAAACCCTCAGGCCGATCACCAGCCTGAGCGTCACGATCCGGCCAGGGGAGGTGCTGGCAGTGGTGGGCTCCAGCGGTTCGGGCAAAAGCTTGCTGGCCCACGCCATCCTAGGCATCTTACCGAGCAACGCCCGGGTAACCGGAACCCTGCGTCATGCAAATGAAAATCTCACCCCTGAGCGCCAGGTGGCGTTGCGCGGGAGCGATATCGCGCTGGTGCCGCAGTCTGTAGGCTTTCTCAATCCTTTAATGCGGGTGGGTGCCCAAGTGCGTTCAGCGGCGCACAACGGAAACGCGGCGGAGGCCCAACGTGCGATATTTGCGCGATACCGCCTGGCTCCTGAGGTCGCAGGGATGTATCCTTTCCAACTCTCCGGAGGGATGACCCGCCGGGTGCTCGTGTCCACCGCAATGATCAGCGGTGCCTCGCTGATCATTGCCGATGAGCCGACGCCGGGTATGCATTCAGCGGTAGTTGAGGAAACGCTGGGCCACCTGCGCGAGCTGGCCGGAGAAGGACGGGCGGTGATGCTGATTACCCACGACATCGAGGCCGCTCTCACGATCGCCGACCGCATCGCCGTCCTGTATGCAGGCACCACCGTTGAAATCGCTTCGGTGGCGGACTTCACCGGTGACGGCCAGTCTCTGCGGCATCCTTACAGCAAAGCGCTGTGGAGAGCACTGCCGCAAAACGGCTTTGCGGTAACGCCCGGTGCCCAACCGGTTCTGGATGAACTACCGCCCGGGTGTCTTTATGAGCCGCGCTGCCCCATGTCTACACCCGATTGCACTGGAGCGAGACCCGAGGTGCGTGCATTGCGCGGTGGGGTGGTGAGGTGCTTCCATGCCGCTTGAAGCACGCGGGATAGGCTTCCGTTACCAGCGCGGTCCGTGGGTTCTTCGCGGCGTGGATCTCGCGGTTGAGCCCGGCGAACTCGTCGGTCTGACCGGCCCAAGCGGGCTGGGCAAGACCACGCTTGCCCGCATCCTCGCCGGGTATGAACGCCCGCTCGAGGGCAACGTCAGGCTGGACGGAGGTCCACTGCCGGTAACCGGTTACAACCCCGTGCAGCTTGTATTCCAACACCCTGAGAAAGCGGTTAACCCGCGTTGGCGTATGCGCGATACACTTATTGAGGGTTGGGAACCTGATCCGGAACTGCTGAAAGCGCTGAGCATTGAGCGAAGGTGGTTTGACCACTGGCCGAATGAGCTTTCCGGTGGAGAATTGCAGCGATTCTGCTTGGCGCGGGCGCTCGGACCACGGACCCGCTACCTTGTCGCAGACGAGATAACCACGATGCTCGATGCCATTACCCAGACGCAAATTTGGCACGTGGTACTTGATATTGTGCGAGAACGAAACCTTGGAGTGCTGGTGATCAGCCACGATCGGCCACTTATGAAACATCTATGTAACCGTATAGTCGACCTTGAATCAGTCATGTCTGATTTTCCAGCCGCTGCAGGGGAAGGGGAAGTAGGGGTCAGGCCCTCGGATTTTCGGATTTAGCTTTTAGAAAGCCTTGAATGGCTCACGGTCGTCGAACTGTCGGCTTCATCCAATACTTGTTTGACCCAATGGGTCCAATTACTCCGTCCATCAAGCAGTTTCCGGGTTACGTGTTCAACCGCTTCGCTTACCGACGTATTTGACCTACCCAAATACTGACCTATCTCGGACATCTTGTAGCCGACCCTTGACGCGCAGTAAATAAAGAGGCGGCGCGCCTGGACAACGTGCCGACTTTTTGTTGACTCTAGTAGCGCACTTGGAGGAAGGTCAGACAATTGGGCAACGATAGAGAGCAGGCGGTCGAGGGTAGTCTCTACGCTTTTGGTTGTGGCGCCTTTTACAGGTTGGTCAGGCAGAACAGCCTCCACTGGCTTCACAGGCAGCAACGCATAGTCATCAATAATCCCTGTGCCAAACACGGCCATTATAGACTTCACAAGGCCTGTTTCTACTGTTCCCCTGCCCCATCCGATAGAGTAGTGACTGTGGCTGGACCACGGGTAGTCGTCAGGCTCTCGACAGAGTCCAGCTTCTACCGGGTTTAAGTGAATGTACTTAACCAACTGCAGCAGGTAAGCATCATCTTCAACAAGCAAAGCCTTGTACCGCCCCTGAAAGGCGTGGCCCACATGTCCGTAGCGCCGGTTAAAGGCTTGGGTATAGCTTTGCTGCAAC
>JAHRFU010000087.1 GCA_019084485.1 Desulforudis sp.
ATATAAAAAATATTTTAGCCAACAGCAAAAAATGAGGTATTCCCCTACATATTTCTGAAACCATATGAAGGCCGCAACCCCTTTATTTGCAAGGGTTGCGGCCTCTTTTTCTCCTCTTTTGCTGTCAAAGTCAGGATTCTATACATAGTACTCAGGCGTGTCAACGCTTTTTTTAATTGAATTCTGTATACACACATCTCCACATATTACCAAGATTATAAACTGTCAACCTGAGTGTCCCCTCTCCGTAAGATGTACTGGAGCAAACAACTGTTGTTAAGAAGGTGTCCTGACCCCTTTCTTAACACTGTGCATATCGAAACCCAAGGCAATGGCGCCACGGGTGGGAGTTTTTTAGTGACTCTCGCTTTGTGGCCTTTTTTATGTGTTATAGAGAGAGGATGGTACCTTAGATGTGTGGCATTACCGGTTGGATTGATTGGGATAACGACCTTAACGAACGGCGGCTGATACTGGACGCGATGACCGAAACCCTTGCCCCACGCGGGCCGGATGCTTCGGGAACCTGGGTGTCCAAGCACGCCGCGCTGGGGCACCGCCGGCTGGTAGTGGTCGATCCCGCGGGAGGGGGCCAGCCCATGGTCCGCCGACGCGGAGAACGGGAATACGCCCTGGTCTATAACGGAGAGTTGTACAATACCCCGGACATCCACCGGGAATTAAAGGCCCGAGGGTATACTTTCCAAGGGCACTCGGATACGGAGGCGCTCTTGCTGGCCTTTATGGAATGGGGGCCAGACTGCCTGGAACGTCTGAACGGAATCTTCGCCTTTGCCGTCTGGAATGTGGCTGATCAAAGCCTGTTCATGGCCCGGGACCGGATGGGTGTCAAGCCCCTGTTTTATGCGGAGCGCGGAAACGCCCTGCTCTTTGGCTCAGAACTGAAGGCGCTCCTGGCCCATCCTTTGGTACCGCCCGAAGTAGATGCGCAGGGACTGGCCGAAATCTTCCTGATCGGCCCCGCGCGCACTCCGGGTCACGGGGTCTTCCGGGGCGTTTCCGAGTTAAGGCCGGGGCACTGTCTGTTCTACGACCGCCGGGGACTCCGCTTGCGCCGCTACTGGAACCTGGAGAGCAGGCCCCATACCGACGATCTGGAAACTACCGCCGAGAAAGTTCGGATGCTCTTCCAGGATTCCGTCAAAAGACAGATGGTGGCCGACGTCCCCGTCTGCACCCTGCTCTCCGGGGGACTGGATTCGACGGCGATCACCGCTTACGCCGCCGAGACTTACAAGGAAAAGGGTCTGGGACCGATTGATACCTACTCTATTGATTACGTCGACAACGAAAAGTATTTCCAAACCCATACTTACCAGCCGGACTCCGACGCGGCCTGGGTCGAGTTTGCGTCCAAGTGGCTGGGGAGCCGTCACCACCGGGTGCTGTTCGATTCGCCCGGGTTGGTGGAGGCGTTGAATCCGGCCGTCCTGGCCCGCGACTTACCGGGGATGGCCGACATCGACTCCTCCCTGCTCCTGTTTTGCCGGGAGATTAAGAAAGGGTCCACCGTAGCCCTGTCCGGTGAGTGTGCGGACGAGGTCTTCGGGGGTTATCCCTGGTTCCACCGGGAAGAGGACCTGGCCGCCGGCACCTTTCCATGGTCGAAGTCGGTCCGGTCCCGAATGAGCCTTTTGTCGCCGGAACTGGCCGGTAGACTGAAACCCGAGGAATATGTTTCTCAGAGGTACCACGACACGCTGGCCGAGGTCCCCCGCCTGACCGGTGAACCGTGTGAAGAAGCCTGCCGACGCGAGATGTTCTACCTGAACATGGTCTGGTTTATGCAGACCCTGCTGGACCGCAAGGACCGCATGAGCATGGCCACAGGCCTCGAAGTCCGGGTACCCTTCTGCGACCACTGGCTGGTCGAGTACGTCTGGAACATCCCCTGGGAGATGAAGACCTACAATGACCGTGAAAAGGGCATCCTGCGTCTCGCCCTCCAGGACGTCCTGCCCCGGGAGATCATTGAGCGGCGCAAGAGCCCCTACCCAAAGACCCACAACCCCGGCTATCTCGCCGCTGTACAGGTAAACCTGCAGCGAATCCTGGATGATCCAAACTCGCCGCTGCTCCCGCTAATCGATACCAACCTGGTAAGCGCCCTAGTCCGTACCGACGGCTCTTCCTTCGGTCCGGCCTGGTTCGGCCAGCTAATGGCCGGTCCGCAACTCTTCGCCTACCTGGCCCAGGTGGACACCTGGCTGCGGAAGTACCGCGTAAAGATATGCTGAATCTACTGGTTGGGTGGGACGACCGGAGTCCGTCGCAGAAGCCCCAGATCGAGGATGAGGATATCAACTCTTCCCGTGGCTAGAAGCTCAAGTCCGGCGGAGAGATGATGCACGCATTGCAGTTCGAAGGGACCGCCTTTGGCTTCCTTAAGGCACTCCCGAATCAGGCGTGCATCCGCCGGGTTATCCTCAATCAGCAAAACACTGACAGGGTTATCACTCATGCTCACGTTTCCTACCCCTTGGTACCCCCAATCACAACGTCCATCTATTCAATTGCAGCCCTTTTCTGCGATTACCCTTACGAATCGGATCAGCCACGATGTCAAACCTATAGCCTTCCCTGATCAGTTCCAGGCAGGCGTCCACCGCCTTGGGATCGTACAGGTTGCCTCTCCCCTGCCGAATCTCCTGTAAGGCTCTATCCAGCCCGAGTGCTTGCCTATAGGGGCGGTGAGAGGTCATCGCCTCAACGACATCGGCTACGGCCAAGATTCGTGACTCAAGGAGAATATCTGTCCCAATCAGCCCATTGGGATACCCTGACCCGTCAATCCGCTCATGGTGCTGCACTACAATATCGGCCACAGGCCACGGGAAATCCACGGTCTTCAGGATGTCATAACCTACTTTGGAGTGCATCTTTATCAAGTTAAACTCGATATCATTCAACCGACCGGGCTTATTGAGGATCTGGGCCGGGACGTAAATCTTTCCCAGGTCGTGAATCAAAGCAGCATAATGCAAACCTTGAACTTGTTCCTCGGGGAGACCGATTCTCTGCCCGATTGCAGTTGCCAGTAGGGCTACCCGCTTCTGATGTCCGGAGGTGTATGGATCACCGACTTCCACCATCGACATTATGGCCCCAATGGTCCCTTCCACCATTTGCCAGAAGTTCTCGGTACTCCGTTTGAGTTCGGCCTCGATACGTTTTCGTTCGGATATGTCGCGGACGATACTGACGATAAAACTGCTGTCGCCAGCCTCGACGTACTGCAAACTGACCTCCACCGGCAAGATGCTCCCGTCCTTGCGCTTATGAACCGTTTCAAACAGGATGTCCCCGGCTCGGGCTTCCTGCATTTGCTGATCAACCAGGGTTTTCGGATCGGTGGCCCGCAACCGGTGAACGTCCATTGTCAGTAACTCCTCACGCGTGAAACCATAGGTTCTAACTGCGGCATTGTTTGCCTCGATAATCCGTCCGTCCAAGGCCACAAACAGGATCATGTAACCGGTACGTTTGGAGAAGATCCGATACTTACCCAGCATCTCCTCGGCCTCCTTGCGCTCAGTGATGTCCCTGATGATCCAGTTTCCCTCGCCTTGACCGTCCTTGTCGTACATTAAGTTCCACTGCCCCCTCTTCGGACGATGCTACCAGAGTTTGAACGCCCTGGGCATTCTGCTGAGTCATTTCCGCAATTTGTTCCGCCAGTTCCACGAAAAACAATAAACCCCGCACCAGCTAGTGTGCGAGGTTGCACGGTAACTGGCTGGCATAGTAGCTCATCACTACCTTAGCCCCTGTAGCTTTGCGCCCCCGGCTTTCGCAGGGTTTGCCTTTAGTTCGTATCTACATTATTCGATACATTAGAAAAAATTCCTACAATATTAGGTACATTTTGCTATAATTCTTTTTTCGACTGTTAAGATCGGTTTAGAAATTCCTCAAATCCACTTTTAGGGATTCGCTAAATGGGAACAGCTTTCGTTAATTAAGCCTGAGCCTTTCCTATAAAGCCGGGACCCTGCGCTAAAAGGTACATTGAAAGGTACAGGGTGCACCTTTTGGTGCAGTCCTTGCCGGGAAAAAGGATAACCGGTCACTCGCAACGAAAAGAAATACCCATCAGAAACCAAGAGCGGGGGATTAAAAGATGGGGGACGTTGGACGGCGACATAAGCAATTGTTAGAAATCGCTGTTAGTCTGGCCCAGGAACGGGATCAGGAGATGGTTGTTTATTTATTGAAGAAGGCTGTACTGGACCTGATGGAATGTCACCAGGTTGTGATCGGCTTACAGTCCGATCCTGACAGCCCCACACTTACCTATATTTGTGACGGAAAGCTGGATCCTGCTCTCGCGACGGGGCATGCGTTTAGGCCAATCGTGGAGCAGGTAATGGCCAGCGGTTCCGCCGCAGTAATCGCTGATTACCGGCCTTCCCAATCGACCCCTGAGAAGTCCCCCGCGACAGCCGCATGTAACGTGGCCGCCGTTCCCCTGGAGTCCGGCAGTGGTATTCACGGCATCATTCTGGCAGTGTCCATTGCATCCGGTGACGCATATACTGCGGATGACCTGGACATCTTGAGCACGCTTGGCAGATTAGCCGGAGAAGCGTTCACAAGGGCCCTTCAGCTTTCGGAACTCCGTCGCCGCGATGAAGAATACCAAATGATCTATGAACTTGCGCCACTAGGAATCTATAAAGCAAACGAAAAAGGAACGATGGTTTTACTTAATCCATCTGCACGGTTTTTGCGTGGTTATCCGGTTAGTTGGGATGAGGTCGATCAAGGTTGGGGACACTCAGTCTTTCCAGACGATTTGGACCAGGTATGCCGTGAAATCGAGCAGAGAATTGTCGCCCGCGAACCGTGGACTTTACACTACCGGGTTATCGACTCCGCCGGTGAAATCCGCCACATCGTGGATACGTCGGTTCCATTTACGAGAGCGCAGGGTGAGACCGACCGTGTGGGCTACCTGGCTGACAACAATCAGCAAGTGCAATTCGAGCGTGAAGCCCGCCGCCAGTCGTCCTTACTCCAGCTCATGTTTGAATTGGGACAAATCATCCTTGACAGCCAGAACCAGGAGAGCATCTTTCGGCAGTGCTGCGAACAGATATCGTCGAGGCTTGAGCTGCCACTGGTGGGATTGGTTGAGAAGTCTCAAGAGTCGAAACCGTCTATCCTGTCTTTTTGCGGACCGCCCGGGGGGGAGGAAGCCTTGCTGTCCCTGATATCCAGCGTAATCCCCGGTAGCATCCAGACGCAGGGCGTTTTTCTCCACGTTGCCCACACGCACCTGACCGTATGGCAACAGCTCAGTGCACGGGAGAACCTGGGGACTCTGGCCCTGCTGCCGCTGATCGCCGACGATCAGTCTCTGGGTCTTCTGGCTGCCGCCAACTACTATGGGGCCGACCCGCGGGACGGCTTTGAAGAAACGATCACGTCCCTCAGTGTTTTCCTGACGATGGCCCTGGCACGGCGGCAGGTTCAGTCGGAGTTGCAGCGGTCATTCAGATACCTGGTACGGATCCTGGCCAGAGCTGCTGGGGCCAACGACAACGCTGACGACCACCATGTCGAGCGGATCGGCGAGTACAGTGCCCTGTTAGCGGCAGAATTAGGTTCAACTGCCGCCTTTGTGGAAGACGTCCGCCTTTTTGCCCAGCTTCACGACGTGGGGAAGGCCCTGGTACCGCCGCAGATTCTGCACCGTTCACGGGTGATCGGCAAGGAAGAGCAAGCCATTATCCGTTCCCATACTACAGCCGGAGCCCATATTCTGGAGGAATGGCCCTTGCTTGCTATGGCCCGGGATATTGCCTTATGCCATCACGAACATTGGGACGGCAGCGGGTACCCGTGCGGTCTGAGGCGCGAGGAGATCCCCTTGGCTGCCCGTATTGTCCACCTCGCCGATGTGTACGACACCTTGCGCAGCTATCGTCCAGACGGATCAGCATTAACGCATGAGGAAGCGGTAGCTGTGATCCTGCAGGGTAGTGCCGAGATTCGTCCAGAGCATTTTGATCCCAGACTGCTGGAAGCGTTTACCAGGATATCCTCGGAAATATCTCGGATTTACGAGGCCGCTTCGGTGGTCCAACCGTCAGACGGATACCTGCATATCTAGTTTCGGGAAAAGGGGTTACTGCACACAGATGAGCGACCAGGAGTTAGACCGGCTGTTAGCCGAAGTCCTTAATGACGGTCCTAAAACCGATACCCCGCAGGATGATCATCCTGCCCGGCGGTTACAGGAGGATACGCCTGTCTCCGAGGATGCTCCAGGTTTAATCGGGGTGAGGAACGGGCAGATTTGGGTACAGAACCCAAGGAATGACGGACCCCCGGCCAAATTGATACCTTCGGGGTTGAAAATCCTGGTTAACGGCGTTGTCATTAAAGAAACCGTCTATCTACACGAGAGTGACCAGATTGCATACGAACCGCGCATAGACTTGGTTCCACCCCGTGTCGAGGTCATAAAGAGCCCGAATAAGCTACTCGCTTACATTACCATTGCCTATGGGCAACGTATCGAACATATCCTTGATGATCAGGAACCAAAGAAACTCATCACCCTGGCGACCAAAGCGATCCCCCACCCCACCGAGCCACCCACTTTCGCACAGATAGCATCGGCATTGGAGCGGGCAGGCGTGAGTCACGGGGTCGACCAAACATCCCTCTCCCAGATTTCTCTGGAACCACGAGAGGGACGGTTTGTGATTGCCCGCGGGACCCCGCCGGGACCGTCAACAGACGAAACCATCGAGATTCTTTTTAGCCTATTAGACGAGGCAATCATCCAGCAGAACAAACATGGTAATGTGGATTACCGGGAAAGACGGCGTTTATCCACAGTGGCAAAGGGTTCGGTCCTGGCCCGCAAGCTTCCGGGACAGCCGGGGAGTCCGGGAGTAGGCGTGAGTGGAGAGGTGATCCTCCCCATTCCGCCAAAGCAGGTCTATTTGGTCTGTGGTTCTGGTACCGCTTTGCAGGCCGGAGGGTCAGAGGTGGTGGCCACCGAAGCGGGTCAACCCGCCTATGATGCCCAGAGTCATACCTATACTTTCCGGGTGAGCCCGGTTCTGCAGGTAGATGGAAATGTTGACATGGAATCAGGTAACGTACGGTTCGAGGGCAGCATCGACATACGCGGCGAGATTAAGCCTGGAATGATTGTGTTCAGCGGCGACAGTCTGTATGTCGGCGGCAGCGTCGAAAGGGCCCAAGTCGGCGCCTTTGGGTCGATCCGGATCCGTGGCGCGGTAATCAATGGCACCGTCACTGCCGGGTGCCCAAACGTCAGTGCCTTTCAGGTAGTGGCCGAAGACCTAAACAAGGTATTGAAAGAGATGGGAGCCTTGATAAGTGCTCTCCAACAAATCTATAGTAACCCCTCCATGTCCCGCGTGACGATCGATTTTGCCCAGTTGCTTCAAAGGGTAATCGACATGCGTTTCAGGAATCTCCCCTCCTCGGTAACCGGTCTGCTGGCCCACCTGCGGCACATCATAAACATGTTGCCGGAGAATGTGCGGGTTAACCTGGCAGACTTGGAGTACTATTTCGACGGGATTAATCTATTGCGCCTGCAGAGTCTTGACCAGTTGCAGACACTGTATAAGAACTTCAGTCAAGCCACCATATGCCTCCACGAAAAAGACCCTAAACCGTCAAACCTGTTGCTGTTTTCGGCGATGAATAGCAGGCTGAGGGCCTCTGGAGAAGTCACGATCGCCGGTGAGGGCTGCTATGCCACACAGGTGGATGCGGGAGGGAATATAACCGTTGCCAAAACGGTTCGCGGTGGTTACGCTATTTCGGATGGAGGAGCGGTTACCATCGGTGAGGCGGGTTCGGAAATGGGGGTAACCACCCTGGTCCGGGTGGCAGCCCATAACCTCGTTAAAATCGAACGGGCTTATCCGGGAGTCCATGTCTATG
Organism: Desulforudis sp.; assembly: GCA_019084485.1. Classification (GTDB taxonomy): domain Bacteria; phylum Bacillota; class Desulfotomaculia; order Desulfotomaculales; family Desulforudaceae; genus SURF-60. The sequence goes on from JAHRFU010000087.1 coordinate 7,957, forward strand.
TCGGGTCTCAGAAGTTTGACGTCACAGAGGAGGTCGTCTGCTTAAGAGTATTTCAAGATCCCCAGGGTAACTTAAAAACGAATTATCGGGTGCTTTGATATCGGCGATTACCACACTAACCCACGATAGCTTCCACTTCGAGAATACATGTATTGCCATCCGTTAAGGACGTAATCTTTTAGTTATACCTGCCGTAAGATGTATCGAGTGTGAGTTGCGCAAAAAAAGCGCTACCGTGAGAGTTCAAAGGCGAACTCGCACTATAGCGCTTTGTTGTGCAACCGGCCACGAGAATACTGTTGTGAGGGGGATTATCTCTTGAGTATAGGCAGGCTGAAACACGTTTTCCCCGGGGGCAATACCTCGTTGGGTTTCTACTCCTACTACCACCACATGATCGGGCCGGAAGCCACCCGCATCTTTGTCCTCAAAGGCGGGCCGGGAGTCGGGAAGTCCAGCTTCATGCGTAAAATCAGCGAGGAAATGCAGGAGCGTGGTTATGACGTCGAGCACCACCACTGCTCATCGGACAACGGTTCACTGGACGGTCTCGTGATTCCGGGCATCGGGGTGGCCCTCCTGGACGGCACGGCACCGCACGTGGTTGACCCGAAACAACCGGGTGCCGTGGACGAGATCATCAATCTGGGTGAGTACTGGAACGAGGCCAAGCTACGTGAACACAAGGATGAGATCCTGTCCACCACCCGCCGGATTAGCCGCCTGTTCGGCATCGCCTACAGCCAGTTAGCCGAGGCGAAGGTGATCCGAGACGAGATGGAAGGCTACGTCACCGAAAGCATGGACTTTGCGAGGGTGAATCGGCTTACTTCGGATATAATTCACGACATATTCAGTCAGACCCCGTCGCAACACCGGGTCGTGCCGAGGGCTAGGCACCTGTTTTGCTCGGCCTTCACACCGGACGGGGTGATGCACCATATCGAAAGCCTCTTGCCGGGCGTGAAGAAACTGTACCTGATCAAGGGTCAGCCGGGAACCGGTCGGTCTACGCTAGTGGAGAGGATCGCCCTGGCCGCTCATCACAAAGGGCTGCGTACTGAGGTCTACCACTGCGCGTTTGAGCCGAAGAAGGTGGACCTGGTGGTGATCCCAGAGGTTAAGACGGCGGTCTTGAAAGATGTCCCCGAAGTCGTCTTCGACCCGGCCACGGTGCCGGGACTGAGGATCACCATCCACAACCTGGACGCTCACATCAAGCGGGCAGTGCTGGAACAGTATGCGGTCGAACTGATGGCTGCCAAGGCCCGGTTTGCTGATGCCCTAAAACGAGCGATCCGTTACATCCGGGACGCCAAGCTGACCCACGACTACCTGGAGGGTTTCTACGTCCCGGCTATGGACTTCGCAGCCATCGACCGCAAGCGCGTTGAAATCACCAAGCGCATTCTGGACTATCCCGCCGAGGCTGAACAGTTGCGCATCAAACAGACGGCGTCTGGAGTTTGAGTTATTAGGTTTTGGTGCCGTACAAACACTCCGGAACCGCTCTCCTGCTTCCGGAGTGTCATATTATGGGCCTGTCCGCCATACTCAGTCTACCGGCACAACTCGCCAACGCTAATTATTGACCCATCCCTGGAGAAGATAACTCAAATAGAAGCATTAAGGAGTGTCAGTGTTGGAGTTTGGACAACTATCCGATGGTGCCCGGTTCGGAATCATCCTGCTCGCCCTCTGGAGTATCTTCTGGAAGGGCGTTGCTCTGTGGTTCTCGGCCCGGAGTAACCAAGTCTACTGGTTCGTGGCCCTGCTACTGCTTCAAACCGTAGGCATTCTGGAGATTGTGTACATGATCTTCTTCCGCAAAAGAGATGACTGGAGACACGGATACGGTCACCGGTGATGAGGGAATAGTCAATTTTACAAAGTAAGCCTTGGCCCGCGCCCGCAGGCTGATTATCGAGAGCCCGATGTGGTCGCTCAGAAAGCTTGATTCTTTTCAACTAATTGATGAAGCAAAAAAGGAAAGACAACCCATGCTGTCCAATTAATAAGCGTTAGCGAATTTGAGTAAATGGTTTGGTGTTTGTATGCGCATATTCTTGGTGACTTTGCTTTGTGCATTGATAATTATTGGGTTCAACGGAACCGCCTCAAGCGCCGGAGAACCCGAGTACACCCGTCTGCTGGCAGAACTGCAGGCCGAAATGCCCGGTGCTGCAGGAACGTACGGTCTGTACCTTATCGACAGGAACAGCGGTAAGCATTTGGGCATTAACAAGGAGGAAGTCTTTCACGCCGCCAGCACGGTGAAAGTTCCGATTAACCTGTACTTGGCTCACAAGTTTGTGAGTGGGGAAATTGACCCGTCCGGTTACCTGACATACGAAGCGGCTCACTACGAGGGTGGGACCGGCTACCTACATACCCACTCCTTCGGCACTCGTTATCAGGTCGGCCGCCTGTCCCGGGATTCCATCGTATACAGTGACAACGTGGCGACAAATATCCTCCTGTCCAAGCTCGGCCGGAGTCAGGTAAAGGATTTTATGCGCTCTCTCGGCGCGGAAGCGGTGGATGATAGACGGAACATAACCTCACCCAAAGACATGGCGCTCGTGATGGAGGCACTCGTTCTATTTGCGGACGAGTACCCCACGGAAGGCGGGTTGCTATTAGAATACATGCGGAGATCGACTTTCCGGGACGGCATTCCCAGTGCGGTCCCGCCTACCGTTCCCGTAGCCAATAAGATCGGCTTCTGGCCGGATAGCGGCACCTATAACGACGTGGCTTACGTGGAACATCTCCTCCGTCCTTATATCCTGGCGATTTATAGCGCGGGCACCCCGGGCAAAGAGGCCGCTTACCAACGCATCCGCCGGTTAACGAACATTGTCCATTCCTATCAGGATCATCCCGACCGGGTGGTGAACCTGATCTGGAACGGGGGAAGCCCAGTACCGGCCGAACAACCTGTACTTCGCCGGTCCGTCCAGGTAGAGGTTCCGATACGCGCCCTCTGCAGCGCCGTGCCCGAGTTGAATCTGCACTGGAATCCGGAAACACGCGAGATCACAATAAGCTCCACGCAGACCGGCAAAGCAACATCACTAGCGGTCAATGGTGATACAGGTTCGATTGTTAACGGCAGGTTCTACGCTCCCATGCGCCGGCTCCTGGAGAATCTCGGATACCTAGTGGAATGGTCGGCCAATGACTTCACAATCACAGTCACCGGACCGATAAACACCCCGCCGGATGGTGATCAGGACACAGCAGCTGATGTACAAGAACGCGAGGTGGATAGCCATAGCGCCCATAGCATTACCCGATAGCCTAAAGTAGGCATCCTTTTCCTTACACGTACCACCCTTGCAGGAGTTTCTTCACGCTGACAGAAGTAGTATCAAAAGCAAACCAGTAGGAATGCTGGGGGTCTGTCTATTGGGAAAGCGTTTGCTGCAAGGGTTAACACTGCCCCTAGGGGTTGTTCTCCTCTGGTGGGCCGCCACTGAAGCCGCTCTGGTCAACACCACCATTCTGCCCGGCCCGGGTGAGGTCTTCCTAGCCGTTGCCGACCTAGTCGGCGACGGGCGTCTCTGGGGACACCTGGACATCAGCCTGCGCCGGGTCATCGGCGGTTTTGCCCTGGCCCTTCTGTTTGGACTACCTGTGGGTCTCGCGGTCGGTTACTGTTCACGGGTACGTGAGTTCCTGGCCCCTTTCCTGCACTTCCTGCGGCAGATTCCACCGATTGCCTGGATTCCGGTGTTCATCCTATGGCTGGGCATAGATGAAATGTCCAAGCTGGCCGTCATCGCCTACGCCGCTTTCTTTCCGGTATTTTTGAACACGGCGGCCGGTGTGGGAAGCATCAGCCAAGGCTACCTGCAAATGGGACGAATGCTGGATTTCAAGTGGGTCGAGAGCTTCCGGCACATTATCTGGCCCGCGGCCCTGCCTTCGATCGTGGCCGGACTCCGCCTGGGAATGGGCAACAGCTGGCGGGCTCTGGTGGTGGCGGAGATGATTGCCGCCTCAAACGGTCTGGGATTCTTAATCGTGGACTCCCGGCAGCGAGTGGATACCCCTGAGATGTACGCCGGAATTCTGGTGATCGGCACGGTGGGTCTGATCCTGGATTATTTGCTCGTCGGTCTGGAAGCGAGGTTGCTGGTTTGGCAGGACAGGTAATGTTAATGGCACAGGAGACCGGCATGCGCTGGCAGGGAGTCACCGTGGACTATCCGCTGCGCCGCCTGCGCGCCGTTCAGGACATCAGCCTGGAGGTATCCGGCGGTGAAGTGCTGGCTGTGATGGGGCCGAGCGGTTGCGGCAAGAGCACTCTCCTCAAAACGGCGGCCGGATTGGTGATCCCCACGGAGGGAACCGTACAGTTGGGTGGAGATCCGCTCTCCGGCCCGTCGCGAAGGGTGGCCATGGTCTTCCAGGAAGCGGCCCTTTTCCCCTGGTTTACGGTGGAACGGAACGTCGTTCTGGCACTCCCCCGCACCATGCCCCTTGCCGAACGTGCTTCCCAGGTCTCCCGCCTTTTGGACACGGTCGGCCTCAGTGATTTCGCCCACGTCTTCCCCCGGGAGCTGTCCGGGGGCATGGCCAGGAGGGCTGCCCTGGCAACCGCGCTGGCCCGGGATCCGGTGGTACTCCTGCTGGACGAGCCGTTCAGCGGACTCGACGTGACGAGCCGCCGCCGGCTCGCGCGTGAACTGGCCGGGATTATCGCGGAGCGGGCTCTGACCACGGTTCTGGTAACCCACAGTGTGGACGAAGTCCTGATGTTGGCGGATCGGGTGGTAGTACTCACCGCGCGCCCCGGACGTGTCCGGGTGGATTTTCCAGTCGGGTTGCCTCACTCGCGCCGGGGAAATGAACCGGAACTGGACACCCTGCGCAACAGTCTGTATCGAATACTGGAAACGGAGGAATAAAAGCCATGCCAAGACGGATCCTGGTGGTCACGCTACTTATACTGGCTCTGCTCCTGGCCGTGTCGGCCTGCGGCAAACAGGAGACACCCCGGTCGGAACCGCTGGAAACCCTGCGCTTGACCTACAATCCCCTGCCCTTCAATCTGCCCTCGATGGTAATGCGGAGCGAGGGCCTGCTGGAGCAGCAGCTGGTCGAACGGGACTTGGAAGGGGTTACCGTAGAATATAAGACGTTCGAGGCCGGGTTTAATATGAGTGAGGCAATGGCCACCGGTCAGTTGGACATCGCCACAGTAACCGGCTTTACGTCGGCCGTAATGGCCAAGGCCGGTGGTCGCGACCTGAAAGTAGTGGCTGCCTACAGCCGCGCCCCCTCCGCGTTTGCCCTGGCCGTTCCCGCCGGTGACACGGCACTACCCGCGGATATCAGCGGCTGGAAAATCGCCCTGCCGATCGGCACCGAGGCCCACTACCTATTGGGTCGGATTCTGGACGAACAGGGACTTTCTTTCGAAGACGTGGAAATCGTAAATATGCTGGTGCCCGATGCCGCGGCGGCGCTACTCTCTGGGAACGTGGACGGCGCGGTGCTGGTGGAGCCGGTGCTCTCCCGCCTGGAAGCGGGCGACAAGATACGGGTTTACCGGGACGGTCAGGGACTGGTGTTGGGGATGACCGTTACCGCCGTATGGGGCGGGTTCCTGGCCGACCATCCTGGTGCCGTGGCGGCCTACCTGGCCGCAGTGGATGACAGTCTCGCCCTTATCAAGGCAAACCAAGAGGAAACACTGGCCTTGGCCGTGCAGGAAACGGGACTGCCGCAGCCCGTAGTGGCAAAGCTGATGCAGAAATACAACTTCAGCCCGGTGATCGATGAAGATGCTATCGAAGCGATGGAAGACCAGATCGACTTTCTCTTCGAGGCGGGTTTGATCAAGGAGCGGATCAACCTGGGAGACCTGCTGAGCCTGGGTCCGTTCAGCTAGAAAGGCTTTGGGCTTCTAAGAGGAATCAGGTGGCCGGAGGTAGCCGAGTGGCACTCCGGCCACTTCGGCACTGTGGGCGTCGAGCGCAAACATGTCCGTCCGATCCACATCACGGATGGCAGTCTTTCCAACCGTCCGTCCCCGAATAAACACAAAAAAAAGAGGCTGGTCTGCACCTTCCTCTCTCAGTAACCGATTTAACACTACTCCCCGGGACTATCTTCCGCATCCAGAAGCCGGTACACAAATTCCACCGGCACCCCACACTTCCGGGCGAACTTCAGCGTGTTCGGCAGGCTCGGGAACTTGGCTCCCTTCTCGTACATCAGATACTGCCCGGGATTTACCCCGAGCATCTTCTGGCTAAACTCGGACTGATTGAATCCCAGGATCTTTCGGATTTCCCGCCAGTGAATCGACACCGGAACCCGCTCCTTGGGTGCCATAGCATAGACGCCCCCCTGTCGCGCGGTTTCGCCCTGATTGAAGAAGTTACCCGTAAGGCGCTCCGCATCCTCAAAGATCGAGAGCGTACTGTACCCATTCTCCTCTTCAAGAAAGAAATGCTCGATCAGGTACGGGCGGATTTCGGTAATATTCAGCCGGATCAGCCTGATCCTCGGATACACATCGTTTTCTTGGGGAAGGTCCATCAGCTGTGTATGGTTGGCCAGATCCCGTCGCGCCCGGCCCAGTACAAACTCCGGCCCCAGGCCGCTGGCATCACACCAGGCGCGATTCACGAATACGATCCGGTCGTTGGCGTCAGAAAGAATCATTGCGAAAGGCAGGTAATCGAACAACCGCAGTGCCTGCTCCTTGTTTTCAAAGTGTCCTACTTCCCTAAAGGTGACCACGATAGTTCGGTCACCCGCCATCTTAATGGACAGATTAAGCAGTACGTCACGCCCGTCAAAACGGGCTCGTGACACCTGATCCTTCAATTCTATAGTTTCGGTATTCAAAAACTGCTCCACAAGATGCGCCGTCTCTGGGAGATCCGGCACCTGATAAATGTTCCGACCCAGAACCTGTTCCCGGCGCACTCTCGTGATCCGTTCCGCCGCTTTGTTCCAGAGTATTACCGTCAAGGCGTCGTTGAGGAGAATCACGCCGACTTCCATCTTTTCATAGTCGGCAATGGCCTTCTGCGCTACCCGGTCAAAGTCACGCTGTTTCAACAGTAACTGCTGCTGCAGGGCCAGTTTGTTGGTGTGAGCCTCAATACCTTTGGCCATCGCCCTCAGGATTGTCACCAGATGACTTACCGCGAAGTCATTCGGTACCGTAACGGCGATAGCACCCTTCACCTCGCCCACCAAACCCAGAATCGGTGCGCCGAAGCTGGTCCAGTCATTGAACATCTCATTGTAGTGCTCCGCTCCGCTGACGACCACCGGCTTTGCGGTAACCAGTGCGGTGCCCAGACCATTGTTACCGACATTCATCTCCGAATGCAGGGCACCCTTAATAAAGTACTTTTCCCCTGCATCCGGCGCGGTCTGGCTGTCCGTCCGAACGTTGAGGATGTAGCCGTCCTCATCGGCGATGCTGATCACAAAGACCGGAACCAAGTTGCCTACCAAGTCTCCGAGGATGTCAAAGAACGGTTTTGCAGCCTCGTAAAGATCCACCCGCTGCAAGATGCGCTGACGGAGTTCCTCCAGGGAGAGAACCACCGGATTCAGCACTCCGCTGCGTGTGCCGCCGCCCTTCCGGACACGACGCCACGCCTGCACCACTGTGGGATCAACCATGAAGAGTTCTGACTCTTCCCCATTGATGACCAGTTCACGAGCCTTTGATAACAGTTCCTGGTCACGCTCCACGGGAAAGACACGGGAAACCATCAGGCTGTTCTTGTGTACACCAGGGAGGCCTCGAAGACTGGAGAGCATCGGCATCGCGTCAAAACCCTTGGCCCTTACCTTCAGGCGTACTTCATAGAATGCGTCCAAATATACCCCCCGTTCCCAAACAAGGCTTTTCGTTATCAATAGTATAAACCACTATGTCTTTCTAACACGTTTTTATGGGAGACGTCAAGAAAAGATTCCAAGTTGTGCTATTAATGGTGCCAACGAATAACAGTAGCCCGCCGGTGGCCGGACATGGCTTAATTTCCCTTTCCGATTCCCGAAATCAATTAGGATCGTAAGATGCTTAGTGTCTGGTCAATTAAAGAGAATCACGTGTTATAATGACGTGGGAGGCGTTGTCGATTTGGCTCGAAGAATGATCGAATCCTCGCTGTACCTTCTTCTAATTTGTGTTGCCTGGCTGGTGGTGGTATTTCCGGCCGGTCTCACCGAATCCTTCCTGAAGCAGGTTCTGGGAGACAACCTGGCATTGGTTGGTCACACCGTCACCGGTCTGGCCGCCTTGGTGACAGTGCTGCTGTTCACCCACCTCTTTGCACGACGTACATTTAATATGGGTCTCAGTGAAATGGGCCTTGGGTTTACCGGCAGGACTTGGTTGCTCCTTGGAACCGGTACGGCAATCGGTACGGCGGGACTGACCGTAGTGTTTCTGGCCGGCCTCGCCTTCGGCCATCTGGTGGTAGTCGGTATCGATTTCTGGTCTGTACTAAACCGTGTGCTTGTGCTGTGTGTCATAGTGGCGGTGACAGAGGAAGTTATCTTCCGCGGCTATCTCCTGCAATCACTCGGTCGCGTTTTCAGTGATCCGCTCGCTGTGTTATTGGCATCTCTGATTTATGTAGTGCCGTATTTCGGTGTGTTCTCGGTTTCGCCCGCACAACCGATACTGTTTTACCTAGGCTTATTTGCCTTTGGATTAGTCCTCGCAACAGCCTACTACATCTCTCAAAGCCTCTGGCTGCCGATTGGTATTCACTTTTCATGGAACCTGACCGAACATCTCCTTGGGTTTACCGGACGAACCGGTGAAACCGCAGTTCTGCTGGTCACCAGGGTGGATGGATCGGCTTGGCTGGTTGGATCGTTAGGCACGCAAGGCAGTGTGTTCGGTTATCTTGGGATCGGTCTAATGTTCATCCTTCTCTTCGCCCTAAGGCATAAGCTGAAAGCGCCCCCGTTGCGAGCCCGTATTTCCTCCATACGCTAGGGGGGACTATGTTACCGGCTACATAAGAACCGGAGCATTCAGGGGGGGTGTAGAAGTGACCACGGAAATCGACTACCCGTCCTTCAGCATTATGAGCCTGGAGGCGTTCTTGAAACAGACCGTGCTATCTGACCCTGAACAGGTAGACTTCATCTATCTTGTCGAGATTGTCGGCCTGTCCGAAAAGAATGCCGACCTCCTGCTCTCGGGGCTACTGAGCCTGGGTTTCGTTAATCCTGACGGTGAGTTCACCCTCGACGGAAAACTGGCCGTTAGCGACGACACACGCCCCTCCGCCTTCGGGAGCGCCCTCGCCCGGGTCTATGCGGAGATGCTCGAGGTACTGCTTATCGATGAAGAGTTTAACCTGGACCAAGTGCATCGCTTTCTGGACGACCGCACGGACCTAAAGCTAAGCGGCCGTCAGAGGGTGGCTGCCGTCTTCAAACACTTCCTCCTCAACAGCGACCGTGAAGACCTGAAGGGCCGGTTCAGCCAAAAGAAATGCTTCGCCACCTAGTCCCCCAATTACCCACTCCTCGACAGGGCGTCGGTACGTAGCTGATGCGCCGCTGTGAACAGAGCCGGGTAGGTCAGAAAGGCCAATACTATCGCGCAGATAGCCGAGACGGCCGTCAACGAGAACATTATCAGAAGCTGCCAGCGGACCGCTACCTCCGGGCTGACTCCGGCGATAATCAACCCCGTCATCATCCCCGGCAGTTGTACCAGTCCAACCGTCTTCAAATTATCAATAATCGGGATCGTCCCGGCTCGCACCGTTTTGCGCAGGACAGGCAGAACTGCTTGGCGTGCCGTTGCCCCCAGAGACAGGGCCACCATTATCTGCTGCCGACTGGCCTCCATCTCGGACTGCAACCGGTTAAGCAGAAGACCGGCCACAACCATCGCGTTCCCAACCACCATCCCGCTGATCGGGATTACGTATTGTGGTGTCGGGGGGATGATATCCAAACCCAGCATTACCAGCATGGCCATCACCTCGGTTACGGTGATCGCGGCCAGCACCCGCCAGAACACCCCGGGAATCCGACTTCCCCGCCGGGCGGCATTCTGGGCCGCGACAAGGATCATTACCATCACCATCAACACAATGAACGGCCATTCCCGCAGTTCGAAAACCACGAGCAGAACATAACCGACCAGGGTCAGCTGTAGGGCCGCCCTGACCGTTCCAATCAGCAAATCCCGTTCCAGACCCAGGCGCTGCCAGAGGGAAAGCAGAATGGTAAGCCCGATGAAAACCAGAGTTAACAGCAAAGCCGTAATGCTCATCGTGCTTCACCCCTCTCCAGTCTCGATTTTAGGTATTCCCGGGCGGCCGGGTGCCGGGGCTGGCTAAGGACCTCCATCGTAGAGCCCGATTCCACCAGTCGACCGGAATCGAACACCCAAGTCTCCCCGTCAAGGCGTAGCGCCTGAGACAGATCGTGGGTCACCCAAATACAGGTCAGCCCCTTTTCACGCTGTAGCCCGACGACCAACTCCTCGATCATCCGCGACGCGTTCTCGTCCAGGGCTGACGTTGGTTCATCAAGCAGCAGTACCGCCGGGTAATTTGCAAGCACCCGGGCCAGGGCCACCCGCTGCTGCTGTCCCCCTGACAGTTCACGGGCGTCGCGGTCGGCAAGGGACGGATCCAACCCCACGCGCCCCAACAGGGCTTCCGGATCGCTATCCCGCTCCTCCCCTACCAGGCGCGGGCCGTAAAGGACGTTCTCCCGGACCGAACCGGAGAGCATTACCGGCTGTTGGAAGACCATCCCTACCTGCCGTCGGAGGTCGAGAACGTTCCATTCCCGCAGATCCCGACCGAGGTATGTAATCCGGCCCGAATCCGGTTCTTCCAGGCGGTTTAACAACAGCATCAGCGTACTTTTTCCTGAGCCGGAGGGCCCGACGACCGTTACGATCCTTCCGGCTTCCACCGAGGCCGAGACGCCTTCCAAGACGTTGACCCGGTTCTTGCCGTCAAATCTCGATTTCCAGAGATCATCCAGTAAGAACAAGGGTTCTTGTTCCGGAACCGGCAACAGATTACTATTGGTCATCGTCTAGCACCTCCCTCACCAGTTCGCGGATCTTTGTGCGGGCTTCGGCCAGCAACTCCATGCCCTGCGGTGTCAAGAAGTAGTACTTGCGTAGCCTCCCGTCAACCAGCCGCTCCTCCCAGTACAGGTAGCCGGCCTTCTCCAGCCCGTGCAGGGCCGGGTAGACCGTTCCCGGACTCAGGTGGTATCCGTGCCGGGCCAATTCCCGGATGATCCCCGCCCCGTAAATCCCTTCCGCTCCGGCGTGGTGCAGGATGTGAATCCGCACAAACCCCAGGAAGAAGTCCTGCCACAATCATATCGCCCCCCGATATCGGATACCGATACCATACCGTATACCCGAAGAACCCGTCAACCGACTAATCGACCAGCCACCCGGAGCATAGCGCGGTCGGAAGCCCAGCACTCAGGGTGAGTGCTGGGCAAACCCTGTGCTGTCGGATCAATAGAGGAGTTAGCAGAACTCGCCCCCGGAAGGAGAAAGAGGGATAGCGGGTAGAATATAGAAAGGCTTAGCTTTTGGAAAGGAAGGGTGTCCGAATGCAGACAGTGGCGGTGGCGATGAGCGGAGGGGTGGACAGTTCCACCACGGCTCTCATCTTAAAGGAGAAGGGTTACCGGGTTTTCGGGCTGACCATGCCGACCGGTTCGTCGGCTGTTCAAGAGGCCCGTCGGGTGGCTGATTTCCTGGGCATTGAACACATCGTTGCCGACCTGGGTGACATCTTCCAAAGCCGGGTCGTGGAGTACTTCTGCCGTGCTTACCTGGCGGGGCAAACACCGAACCCCTGCATCTCCTGCAACCGATACGTTAAATACGGAGCGCTCTTTGACTATGCCCTGGCCCAGGGTGCCGACTTCTTCGCCACCGGGCATTACGCCCGGGTGCACCGGGATCAGGAACAGGACCGACAGCTGTTACTGCGTGCTGTAAACCGCAAAAAGGACCAGAGCTACGTCCTGTACCATCTGAGCCAAGAACGCCTCCGGCACTTGCTGTTGCCCCTGGGTGAGGTGCCGACCAAGGACGATGTCCGCCGGATGGCTGAAGCCGCAGGGTTACCCTACTTAAAGAAGGAAAGCCAGGAGATCTGTTTCGTTCCCGGGGATGACTATCGAGCGTTCCTCACCAGCCGGTACGGTCAAGAAATAAGGCCTGGATCCTTTGTGGATACTGAGGGGAAGGTTCTGGGGCAACACCAGGGCTTGCCCTTATACACCATCGGGCAACGCAAAGGCCTCGGTATAGCCTTAGGCAGCCCCGCCTACGTCGTATCCCTTGACCCATCCTCAAATTCCGTGGTCCTCGGCCAAGAATCGGACTTGATGTCCGCCGGCCTGTCCGCCGCAGAAACACACTTTATGATGCAGGAGTTTGCCCGAACCGATGCTGCACTGGAGGTCCAAATCCGGTACAACGCCCGGGCCGTACCGGCGCGCCTGGTGAGTGTGGAAGGGGACAAGGCTCGCGTGGTCTTTGACCGGCCCCAACGGGCCGTGACACCGGGACAGGCCGCGGTATTCTACCATGGCGATTTCGTGGTTGGAGGCGGTATTATTACGGCCGGAATGCCGGTCAACCGCGGCTCAGCGTTACGGTCACCTTGTCCGGTTCGTGTATAATGTCGGTGATGCCAAAGGCCTTAAAACTCTGACCGAGGGAAAAGGAAAGGCTTCCTTCCCGGCTTAGAACCGGCAGCAGCTCGGCCTTGATCGCCGTTCCGTTGATGGTCAGGGACTGCGGGCTGAAGTTGACCGTGCTCCCGTCATGGGTGGGCACCAGCCTGCCGGACAGGGTGAACTCCGCCTTCTGTGCCGCATTTGTGCCGTTGATCAAGATGGCGTCCCGTACCAGAGACACCGACAGTTTGTCACCGGGTTTCTGATTAGCCGATCGAATCGCTTTGTTCACGGAGGCATCGCTAACCTCAAGCCGCACCTTAAGTCCCTCAAACCGGATCCGATCCGGCTTCAGTTCACTGACCAGAAGGTGGCTGAGCTGTTTCAGAACACCCTGAAGCGGAGCAAGTGAGACCTGCCACTCGTCCTCCATCCTGATCATCCGGTCTGCCATTTCCGCAGACTGTTTGCGAATCTCATTCAGGAAGGCTACCCGCTTCGCCTTCGTTTGCTCAATGTCTCTCATCTGTGCGGCGATTAGACGCTCCTCAGTCTGGGCCTCACCGTAGAGGCTCCCCAACTGGGCCAGACTCTCCCTAATCTCCGCGTTTAACCGGCGTACCTCGTGAACCAGTTTGGCTTCGTGCACCATCAGTACCTGGAGCATCTCAATCCGGCTGATAAGCTCCCCAAAACTCCGGGTGTTGAGTAGCAGCTCCAGATAGGACCAGCGGCCGTTCTCGTAATTATACCGCAGCCAGACGGCCAGCCTCGCCCGCGCATCCCTCAGGCGTTCCTCTGAATGGGCCAGTTCCACCTGTTCCGAGCGAATCCTCCCTCGGATCTCGGCCAAGTTCTCCTCCTGGGCCTCTCGAACTTGGCGCAGTCGCATAAGCTCCAGGTTAATGTCTAGGAGCTCGGCAACCAACGCCTCCTCCTGAGCGGTCGATTCCTGGGCAGAGACCGCACCGGCCGGCACCGTATAGACCGAGTTCGGCATCAGGAGGACCAGAATACCCACCAAAAGGCAGGCACAGAGTCTTATTGGCATATCTAATAATCTCCACACGTTATGGGCAGCTTGCCTATCTTACATTATATTCCAAAACGCAAGCACAATCTAGGCGGGGGGGGCACATTTAATCCGTTGAGGCAGGCTGTAGATGTTCATCCGCCGACCGCGTGCAAAACCAACCATAGTCACCCCAAGGCGGACAGCTGCTTCGACCGCGTATACCGTAGGAGCCGATTTGGACACCAGAATGGGGATCCGCATCCGTGCGGCCTTAAGCACCGCTTCCGACGAAAGCCGACCGCTGGAAAGGACGATGGCCCCAGACAGGTCCAGACCGCGGCGTAAACCGTTCCCCAACACCTTGTCCACTGCATTGTGACGGCCAATATCCTCAAAGAAGGCGACGATTTCATCCTGGATCACCAGCGCGGCCGCGTGTGTCCCTCCTGTGGCCCGGAAGGTCAGCGCCATCTTCTGAAACTCAGCCGTTAGCCGGATCAGCCGCTCGGCTTCGATCGCAGTCTTTCCGGTAACCGACGGGATGCCGGCGATGTCCCTTACATTCGCGGCGGAACCCCCAGCACAACCCGAGGTGATGGTCGGCTTGTACAAAATCCTCTCCGCCGCCCCGGAGTCGAAACCACTCCTGGTCTGAATCGAGGCCGTTTGCGTGGCCATATCGATTTTCAGGGAACTGAGATCGTCAAAGGATCTGATCACGCCCTCCGCAGCCAAAAAACCAACCACCAGGTTGTCCAGACTGTCCGGACTGCAGAGCAGGGTGGCCAGTTCCCAACCGTCTAGAACCACCGTCAGGGGAAACTCTTCCACAATCCGGTCTGTGGTCTGACGGCAACATTCCCCGTCCCATTTCACGATTTCCCATTCCCGATGCAAGATCGTACCACCATCCCGTAGCTTGTTTTGGCGGGCGCTGGCGCCCGGAACCGATTCTTGCTTCGATTCTACAGTGCTCCGGCAAAAAAAGCGACCCCCGTTTCCGGGAGCCGCTCTCAGTTTCCGCAACGATTCAGTCTCTTTAGTCTATTCCCACTCCACGACCGCAACGGTGTTCGATTCAGGATAGAACTGGACATCTGTATCCAGAGCCTCACTGATGAAACGCAGTGGTACCAATACCCGCTTATTCACGATTAGAGCCGAAGTATCAAGGGTAACCCTCTCGCCGTCGATCACGGCCTCCAGCGCTCCCACCTTCAGTACCACCATCTTGCTTCCCTGGACAAAGATTACGGTCTGGCTGCCCTCGTTCCAGTCAACATTGCTGCCTAGGCTCTCCGCCAGCTTGCGCAGCGGTACCATGGTCCGGTTGTTGACCAGGGTCGGCGGTACATCAAAGGACACTTCCTCACCCCTGATGAAGACCTTCAGTCCCTTGTTACCGTTTATCCGGAATTGTTCACTAAGGGCTTCGGCGGTTTCTGTGTCTCTCGGGTTCAGGGCAAAGGCGTCACGCAGAAGCGCCTCTGCAGATTCACTGTCCAACTTCTTCAGGGCCACACCCAGCTTCCGGAATGCCCAAGCCTGCTCTTTCCGCTCTTTTATCTCGGTCCTGATCTTAGCCTGAGTCCGGTACAACTTTGCCAGAAGCGCGTCCTGCAGCTCTTCCTCAGCAATAATCTTTTCGATTGCTTCTTCGTCTTCCGTCAGTTCTTCGACCGCGTAGACCTCATCGACCACACTGCGGGCCTCTATCAAACCCTTCAGCACTTCCTGAGCACGGGGGCTGGCTCCGTTGCGCATCACGTTCGCGTAGGCTCTTTCCAAACCGCGCAGACTGGGGTGCCCGTTCGCCCATTTCGGCTTCAACTCGGTGTTTCCTTCTTCGTCCTGATCTTCATCTTCGTCTTCCTCTTGGTCCTCATCAACCGCCGGCGTTTGGTCGTTCTGCACCGCCTTCTTAGCATGTCCCGGCGAAACCGCCTCGGCAGGAGCCGCGAAGGCGAAACCGAACAGGCATGCGGTCACAAAGAGAAAGACGGTCACCATCGCCAATAGCCATAGTTTGTTAAACTTCAAACAACTGCACCTCCTAATTGTGTGTTTTGGGAAACCGTAGGCTACCAAAAAAACAAATCACCCCCATCTTTTGATTCTCTACCTAACATGTTCGCGGTACAGGCCATTTTTTGGGGGTGCAGGGGAATTATTTCCTGAGACATTTAGCAATTCGTGATGCCGATCAGTGGGAATTCGGTTTGTCTGTCCGGTTGTCCGTTTGCGGTTTGGCCGTTTTCTGCCCAGCACTCAGGCTGAGTGCTGGGCGGTCCTCGAGACCGGGTGGTGTACCATCCTCGAGACCGGGTGGTGTACCATCCTTGAGACCGGGTGGTGTACCATCCTTGAGACCGGGTGGTGTACCATCCTTGAGACCGGGTGG
>JAHRFU010000008.1 GCA_019084485.1 Desulforudis sp.
CCGACATTGGCTATATTATGTAAATGGTGATGTGAAGAGCCGTATGCCTTAGTTGGGCTAGTACGGTTCTGTGAGGGGGGCTGGGACAATTCGTACACGCAGAGGTTCAAAGAGTCCCGCTTCTACTCGACACTTTTTCTCGTATGTAAGACACATCCCATTTCTAAGCCTTCTATTATCCAAAACGATAGGTGGTAGAGTAGATTATGTCGCGAAAAAGTTGCCTGTCCCCGTTTCCTGCCCGGAGAGAGGCGAAGGTGTTGGTTGTGTCTGCAGGACAGATTTCGGAGCGGGATAAGCCGGAAGTAATGCTTGTCCTGGGGGGTACCCGGAGCGGGAAGAGTGATTGGGCGCTGAGATACGTGGAGGGGCGGTACCGTGCTCCGCTTTACCTGGCGACGGCGGAGGCGCGGGATGCAGAGATGGCCGAACGGATTGCCCGGCACCGTCGGGAGCGGGGTCCCGGTTGGGGACTCGTGGAAGAACCGCGAGAGATTGTTCCCATACTGGCCCGGGGTGGTAGGCGTGAGGCCGACGCCGTACTCGTGGACTGCCTGACCATGTGGTTGACCAACATCCTCCTGACCGAAGGCGGACCAGCCGCTGACCGCGGCATCGATGAACTGTGCACGGCGCTGCGGGAGCCTGGCTGCCCTCTGGTGCTGGTGTCCAACGAGGTCGGAATGGGGATCGTACCGGATTCCACCTTGGGCCGTGAGTTTCGCGATCTGGCCGGAATGCTGAACCAGCGGGTGGCCGCCCTGAGCGACCGCGTAGTCTTTGTGGCCGCAGGTCTGCCGCTGGTTCTAAAGTAGTCAGGAGTCAGGAGTCAGTAAGTATCAATATAGAGAATTGCAATCCTTCTTCCTGGTTCATTCTGAATTCTGACTACCTAAATTGGAGAGGAGATGCCGTTTTGTGGTCCATTGATGAGGCAATCCAACTTATTCAGCCTGTGGCCCCTGAGCGCATTCAGGCCGCCCAGGTTCGCCTGGACAATCTGACCAAGCCGCGGGGGAGCCTTGGCGTGCTGGAGGAGATCGCGGCGCGCATGGCCGCCTTCAGCCGGGGAAAGCCCGCTGTGCATAATCCGCGCATCTACGTCTTTGTCGGGGATCACGGTGTGAATGAGGAGGGTGTGTCTGCTTATCCGCCGGAGGTTACCACGCTGATGGTGCACAACTTTCTCGGCGGTGGAGCAGCCATTAATGTCTTGGGCCGGCGTGCCGGGGCTGAGGTGTGCGTGGTGGACGTGGGGATGCGGGACGAAGTAGCGCTACCGGGCCTTATTTCTCGGAACGTCCGCCGGGGAACGGCGAACATCGCCAGAGGACCGGCGATGACCATTATGGAAGCGCAGCAGGCTTTAGCGGCTGGTATCGAGATGGCTGGACAGGCCCGGGCCGAAGGTTGTACCCTGCTTGCTACGGGGGAAATGGGCATTGGCAATACCACGCCCTCCGCGGCCCTCTACGCGGCGTTGTTGCCCTATGATCCGGAGAAAATCGTTGGGCGGGGAACAGGATTGGATGAAGCCGGACTGCGCCGCAAGGCGGCCGTGGTGAAACAGGCGCTCGAGACCAACCGGGAACGTCTTTCCGACTCGCTTTCCACCCTGGCCGCGGTGGGTGGCCTTGAAATCGCCGCTATTGCCGGGCTGTGCCTCGGGGGGGCGGCCTACGGGGTGCCGGTGGTGGTGGACGGCTTCATCTCCGGTGCCGGAGCGCTGGCAGCGATGCGCATGGCTCCGGCCGTGCGGGATTACCTTTTCTTCTCCCATCTGTCGTCCGAGGCCGGTCACCGTTTCTACTTTGAATGTGAGGGCCTGCGCCCGCTGCTTGACCTGGATATGCGCCTGGGGGAAGGAACCGGTGCGGCGATCGGAATCCAGCTTATCGGGGATGCCGTGGCTATTTACAATGAGATGGCCACCTTCCAAGACCTCGGGATTGAGGCAGGAGCGTAGACGATGGGCGGCTTGATTTCGGCCCTGCGCACTCTAACCATCCTGCCCGTACCGGGGCGGGATGCCCGGCAGCTCTCCGATTCGCTGTCCTACTTTCCCCTGGTGGGGGCGCTGTTGGGACTAATGGTTTCCGGTGCCGGTCTGGGGCTTTTGGCCGTTGCTCCCGGTTGGTATGCCGGGGCGGCCGCGTTGGTGCTGGTTCTGGAGATGGTATTGACCGGGGCCCTGCACACCGATGGGTTGGGCGACACGGCCGATTCTTTGGGGGCGGGAAGAGACCGGCAGCGGGCACTGGCGATCATGAAGGACTCCTGTCAGGGCAGCTACGGGGTAGTGGCCATCGTCTTGGTCTTGCTCTTGAAATGGGTGGTCTACACTAGGCTTCTGGCTCTGCCGGGGGGTTGGATACTGATCATCGCGGCCTTCGCCGCTTCGCGCCAGGCCACCGCGCACCTGGCCGCATCCCAACCGTACGCCCGGCCCGAGGGGGGAACCGGTGCCGCTGTGGCGGGCGTCGGGCTATGGCCGGGAGTAGCAGTGGGCTGGCTACTCGCCCTAGCTCTTTGTGTACCGGCTGGCTGGCTCGGTGCTGCCGGATTGGCGTTGTCCGCAGCGGTAGCTCTGATTTTCGGCCGATGGTGTCGCGCTCGCTACGGCGGGGTCACGGGCGACCTTCTGGGGGCGCATACGGAAGGATCCGTGGTTGCGGTGTTATTCCTGATGGCTCTGCTGAACTAGTAGCAAGTGGGGACGGTTCTTGCTTGCCCGGTAATTAACTAGCAAGTGGGGACGGTTCTTGCTTGCCCGGTAATTAATGGTATTAATCCGATTTCTTCAAGCCCCAGATCCGGCGGCCTACGCTGAGGTCGTGGAGCGGGATCAGAATGTCTGCCGCTTCACGCACACGTTTGGCGCTCTCGTAGGCGTCAATGGCGTTGATGTGTACCCCCGGTGTAACCACCGGGCCCTGTTTCGGGAAATTCTCCTGGTTGCAGCAGAACCCGGTGATAATCGCCTTGCCTGCCGCCGTGTTCACCACCACCGACTGACCACCGGGGGAGTGGCCGGGAGTGAGCATCACACTGATGCCGTCCACGATCTCTTGGTCACCTTCAACGGTAACGATGTCCACATCATCGAGCACGTCCGGGTAGTAACGGTGGTCGATCGGGTGCGGGTTCTTGAAGAACTCGTACTCGGCCTTTTGTACATACACCTTGGCGTTAGAACACTTGTAGTCATTTTCGCAATGGTCATTGTGTAGGTGGGTGTGGATAATGATATCGATTTCTTCAGGCCTCAGACCGACCTTGGCGAGGGCCGCCTCGAAATCTAGGATGTCGAGCCCGTACTCTTCACCAATCTCCGGCGGCACCATAAACTGCTCCAGTCCGGTATCCACTAGGATCTTCTGGTCACCGCCCTCCAGGTAGAACACGTAGATGGGAATCCAAATCCGTCTTCCGTAGCCGCGCAGGTAGGTCATGACACCTTGGTCGGTCTGGTTCGCGCCGACGACCAACGGGTGAATAACATACTCTTGCACCGTGATCATCTCCTTCTATTGCCATCCTAGCAGAGCCGTCGCCGGCTTGCCAAGACATTTTGTCTTATGTTCAAAAATCTACTTGGAAGGCAAAGGCGGTTCTTCCCTAATCTTGCTAGACAATGTAAAATAGTGCCAAGGGGGTGTATGAAAGTGCCGCGGCAAGCTAGGATTAAGGGGGAGTATTCTGTCTACCACATAATTCAACGGGGAAATGAGAGAAAGAACCTGTTTTTATCGGATGCCGACAGGCTTAAGTTCATTGATACATTACAGAAGACAAGGGAAAAGTACAATTTTGCTGTATATGCATACTGTCTTATGAGCAATCACGTACATCTTCTGATTGACGATAATGGCAACGATGTATCAGCAATAATTAAGAGCATAAATATCAGCTATGCACAATACTTCAACCGAATCTACAGAAGATGCGGCCACCTGTTTCAGGACAGGTTTAGAAGCGAGTTAATAAATGATGACGGGTATCTGCTTGAAGTGAGCAGGTACATACACAATAATCCGGTCAAGGCAGGTATTGTGAGAGAGCCTTCTGATTACCCTTGGAGCAGTTTCAACATCTACTTAGGTAAGGATCAAGATATCGAGGGGCTGATTAATCGAACTCGGATATTGCGATACTTCTCCGATAACGAACTGAAGGCTACCAAGGAGTATATTGATTTTGTATACAAAGGCGGCAGTGAGCAGGTAAACATAATGGATGTGGAAGAGACCGAATTGAACGATATTTACCATACCAATTATATCGGTACCATAGAGGAGGCTCGTTCAGTAATAACAGCTACTGTCAAGGATTGCGGAATATCTTATGACGAGTTCATAAGCCGCATCGATGATCGTAATGAATTGATGAGACAGGTGAGGAGGAATTCTCACCTCACCCTAAGGCAGATTGGGGAGTTGTTCGGAGGCATAAGCGAGTCTAGGGTCAGCCGGATCCTCAATAAAAGCTGAATAGCAAGCCAAAACATCCCTACCTGACAAGAGCTGATGGCAAGCAAGAACCGTCCCCACTTGCTAAGAAAATTTTCGAATAATCATTTACACGAACTGAACCAATGCTTATAATAGTCAGTAAGTGAGCGGCTGAAGCTGCCGGGTAGTGTTCTAGGAGACAACTGCATATTTTGGATTTAAACCACGAAGGTTTCTGATGCCAGAGGGCATTGCTTCGTGGTTTATTATTTAATTGAGGGAGGTTTTCACTTTGGGGACGAGGCTTGTTAGGTGTTGGTGGTTAGTTGCTCTCATCGTCCTGATCTCGTTGACTGCAGGATGCGGTCAGACCACGGGGGTTCAGCAGGGGAGTCCGGAAGGGGCTGAGGAAACCGCCAGGGTAAAGGTGGTAACGACGACCACCCTTATCGCTCACATTGTCGAGGAAGTGGGGAAAGACCGGGTGGAGGTATTAAACATTATCCCGCCGGCATCCTGTCCCGGGCATTTTGATGTGAAGCCAGCGGATATGATGGTTCTGGCCGAAGCCAAGCTCTTTTTCGTGCATAACTGGCAGGGTGAAATGTTTTCGGATGACCTGATTCGTTCTGCGGGTAACGATCAACTGGAGAAGGTCGTATTAGCCATCCAGGGTAACTGGCTGGTACCCGAGGTGCAAAGTGAGGCGATCACGAAGATTGCTGCTGAATTAGCTCTGGCTGATCCTGACCATACGGACTTCTATGAACAAAACGCCGCCGCGTTGAAGGAAAAGGTGACCGTTACCGGGCAGCAGATGAGAGAGCGTCTCAGTGCGGTCGGTGCTGGCGAGGTCAAGGTGCTGGTCAGCGAAATGCAAACCGGATTCATCAAGTGGGCCGGGTTTGATGTGGTCGCTCCCTTTGGCCGGCCCGAAGACACCAGCCCAAAGGAGATGGAACAACTGATTGCGCTGGGAAGAGAATCCGGTGTGGCCCTGGTGGTGGATAACCTGCAGAGCGGACACGAAGGCGGGAAGAGCATCGCCCGCGAACTGGGCGCAAAGCACCTCACCCTCTCCAACTTCCCGGGCGGTTTTGACGGCACCGAGAGCTGGACTCTGACCGTCCAGCGTAATGTCGACTTGCTGCTGGATGTTTTAGAACAGTAGGTTTCCAGACAGCAGGTTGAAGGGAGGCGGCAGATTGGGAGTGGCGATCACCCTGCGTGATGTCACGGTTTCATACCGTGAGGATGTGGCGCTGCGTAGGGTTTCTCTGGAGATAACTGAAGGTGAAATGGTGGGCATTGTCGGGCCTAACGGGGCTGGGAAGACCACCATCCTAACGGTGGTTAACGGGCTGGGCCGATTGCTGCACGGCGAGGCTAACGTCTTGGGTTGCCGTATGCAAGCCGGACGCCGCGGTCGCGACTTCCGCCTTAGTAACGCGGCACGCCGGATGCGGGTCCGGATCGGGTTTGTGCCCCAGGGGCAAAATGTGGACCCCCGCTTGCCAGTGAATGTTCGTGAGGCGGTGATGATCGGTCGTTACGGTCGCATCGGCCCCGGGCGGCACCCGAAACGAGAGGACTGGCGTCTGGTGGACGAACTGATCGATCTGGTCGGGATGACGCCCCTGGCGGAACGCCCCTTCGGTCATCTATCAGGAGGGGAGCAGCAGCGTACGGCCATCGCCCGGGCTCTAGCCCAGGAACCACAAATACTCCTGCTTGATGAACCGACGGCGTCCCTGGATTGGCGTTCACGTCAGGAGATTTTGGAACTGATGCACAGAATTCACCGCGACCGAGGCTTGACCACGCTGCTGGTCAGCCACGACCCCCGTGAGACCTTTGACCTGTGCAACCGGGTGGTTTTGATGCGACAGGGTTCGGTTTACGCCTTTGGGCCACCTGAACAGGCCCTATCCGATGCCAACATTCAGGAAGTGTACGGGAAGAGCCCGCTCTGCTGTCACGGAGACGGTCACGACCACAGGCACGAACGTGCCGATGGGGAGGAGGCCGGCGGCAATGGGCGTATTTGAATACCAGTTTATGCAACACGCGCTACTGGCCGGCTTGCTGGGCGGCATCGCCTGCTCGCTGGTCGGGGTTTTCGTTGTCAGTATGCACCTTTCGTTCATTGGGGTCTGTCTGTCCCACGCAGCCTTTGCCGGGGCGATAATCGCCATGTTCTTCGGGTTTAACCCCGTGGCGGGGGCTTTCGTGTTCAGCCTGGGGGCGGCCGCAGCTATCGGGCCGTTGGCCGACCGCGGGGATTTCAATCCGGACGCTTCTTTGGGGATCATGTTTTCCCTGATGTTGGGGCTTTCGTTTATGTTTCTGGGCTTAATGGAGGGGCCGAAGACCCAGGCGCTGGGCCTGATGTGGGGGAGTATCTTGACCGTTACCCAGGAGCATTTAATATTGTTGGCGGTGGTGGCATTCCTGGTTCTAGGAACGGTCTCCCTGTTATTCAAGGAAGTCCAAGCGGTAATTTTCAACCGGGAGATAGCGTTGGCTGTGGGCCTTCCGGCCACCTGGATTTTGTACGGCCTGCTGATCCTGACCGGACTGACGGTAACCGCGTCCCTGCAGCCGATCGGCGGGCTACTGATCTTCAGCCTGATCCTCAATCCGGCTGCTGCGGCTTATCAGCTTACCTACAGCCTGCGTAAACTTTTCATACTAGCCGGGTGCTTCGGGGTCTTGTCCTGTTGGATGGGACTGGCTCTGGCCTATCTGTTCAATCTGCCCAGCGGGGCCACAATCGTGGTCTTCTCCACGCTGATTTTTCTGGTATGCAATCTTTTTTCACCTAAACGTAGATTCAAACAACTTCGGGAAACGGAGGGCGCTTCAATTAATGCGTAAAGAATTCTTCAATAATCTGGCGGCCAAGTGGGATAACTTAGTCGTCCCGGATGCCCGGCAGAAACTGAGCGCCATCGTTACTGATACGGGACTTAAGGAGGGCATCAGAGTCCTTGACGTTGGATGCGGCACGGGTGTGATGACGCCAATCCTGCTTAATGCCGTAGGGGAGACCGGAGCGGTTACCGGGATAGACTTTGCGGGTGAGATGGTGGCACTGGCCGAGGCCAAGAATTCTGGACCGAACGTCCGGTTTCTGGAAGCTGACGTTGACAAGATGCCTTTTGATACGGCCCAGTTTGACGCCGTTTTCTGCAACAATGCCTTTCCACATTTTCCGGACAAGGCGGTCGCTCTGATCGAACTCCGTCGCGTTCTTAAAGCCGGGGGCACCCTAGTTATTTGCCACACGAACAGCCGTGAGGGAGTAAATAGTATGCATCGACAGATCGGCGGTGCCGTGGGTGAGGACATGCTTCCTTCGGTTCCCGAAATACTTGGGATGCTGAATCGGGCGGGGTTCGAAGTGACAGAGGTAATTGACGGCCCGGATGTTTTTGTGGTCAGGGCTAGTCGAGCCGTCAGCTAGCAAGCAAGAACCGTCCCCACTTGCTCAGGCGACGGTCTAATGCCGTTCTCACTATTGCTATGACGGTTGATTTCGTTTGGTGCGGTAATAGAAATAGATGGCCGGTATTAGCAGGAGGGCCAGACCGAAGGCTACCCGCAGTATCAGCGGCGTTTCCGCTATGTCTTCGGTCGCGGCAAATTCCAGTATGTCCCGGTGCCCCAGACCGTCTCTGGCGACCGCCTTAATCGGTTTCAAAGCCTTGTGGTCAAAGGTGAACCGGCCTTGTTCATCCACGGGCCCCGTGAGAAGCACCTGCTCTTCCTCCCCGAGCAGGGTGATTACCGACTTCGGTGCCGGACGACCACCCTCATAGGTAGCCCTCAGCATCCCCGGTTTCTCCTCTTGCAGGTGCATACTGTGCGCCCAGGCCTGATCGACGAAAAATACGTGCTGCAGGGCTACCAGGGCCAGGGCGATAAGCGTGATTACCGCGCCACGCAGCATCATACGGCAAAGAACCATAGGGATCCCCTCCACTTCCCATAAACACATTCATTGATCGAGCCGGAAGTAAATTTGTCATCGATCAAGGCCGTAAGCATCCTCTGAATGCCGGAGTCGGGGGACAAAAACAAACGCCACGGGGGCCTCGGCCGTCACAGCGGGTTCGTACCTCCGTGGTACACATCTCAAGAGAAGATGGAAAACCGAACCGTCGACAGCTTCTGCTACCGTGTTGAGACAAGTATAAACGTGGTGGAGAGACGTGTAAAGCCTGTCTCATTCCTCATCCAGATATCGAATCTCTGCCTCGTTCGACTGCTCCAGCTCCCGAATCAGCTCCTTGGCGCGGTACTGATCCACATCGGCCACCATGAGTTTGATCCCGCCCATGGGGTGCGGAATTAGTACCTGCAACTGTTCATCGAACAGGTATCCGGTAATGCCTTGGGCGCTCAAGAGGTCTTTAATGAGATGGGCCTCGGCGGGGCTCAAAAAGGTCGCAACCTTCACCAGTCTGGCCATTGTCGCACACCCCCGTTTGGTTTCTACCTACATCTATGCTCCTCTATTCAACAGTGGGTTGTCAAATCAGGCGAAGAAACGCTCGATGACGATGGCGGCTAGAGCGGCGACAAAGATGGCGGGCAGCAGGTTTCCGACCCGTATTCTGGTCATGCCCAGAACGTTGATGCCGATGGCGAGGATCAACAGGCCGCCGGTAGCGGTGAGTTCCGCGATCACCCATGGACTCAAAACAGGGGCCACCCAGGAAGCGGCGAGGGTGATCCCTCCCTGATAAACAAAAACCGGCACGGCTGAGAAGATGACTCCGATGCCCAGGGTGGAGGTCAGGATGACCGAGGCGACCCCGTCCAGCATGGACTTGGCGAATAGGGTATTCGGCTGACCGGTTAGACCGTCTTCAAGCGCTCCCATAATGGCCATTGCCCCGACGCAGTAAAGCAGGCTGGCGGTGACGAAACCCCGAGCAATCCCGCCGGATTCGGATCCGTTCCCGAAACGCCCCTCCAGCCACGTCCCGAACCGGCTCAGCCACCGCTCGATGTCAATCAGTTCGCCGATGATCGCCCCGACCACGATGCTACCGATGACGATCAGAGGATTCTGAGTCTGAAAGGCCATCTGCAGACCAATCAGAATGACGGCCAGGCCGAGACCCTGCATGATCGTGTCCCCGAACCTTTCCGGAATCCCTTTGCGAATGGTCAATCCGACCAGAGCACCGGCCACAATGGCCGCCGTGTTCACAATGGTCCCGATCAATTCACTACCTCCAAAGGCCAAACTAAGCCCACAAAGATAATAAGATTAGCTATCCGTTTCAAAAATCCTCTTATTTAGAAGTCAGTTCGGCGGAGCATGCGGTCACTTCTCCGGAGCCTAGTGCTTGAAGGCGATCAGGTAGTATCGGTCACCCAAGCGATGCTCCAATTCGCAGATGGCCTGGATTTCTTCTTCGCCGATTTCGGCAATGGGAACCTGGTCCATTTCGTTGTATCTCTCCAAGGAATTTCCTCTCCTTTCCCGAGTTCTTGTCCTTAGGATGTACCCAGGGGCTGTTCCCAAATCATAGTTTCGCCCGTGTTTGGTTACGAATAAGAAAGGCAAAGCGACAATGAAAAGCGAAAGGAGCACAACGTGACACAAACGCTAAACGATGCGCAGGGAATTGCGGACAGGCTGGAGAGCCTGGCGGAGCGGACGGCGGGTGTGATGATCCAGGACGCTTCGGCATACGATAGGGTGCTGCAGCTCTTTTTCTCAAGGGGCAGAAGAACCTTCAAGGGTATCACCACGCTGGCCGGTGACGGTTTGGGTGAGCCAGCCATGATTCTGGTGCGTTCCTTGTACGAGGATACCCTAAACCTGCTGTATATCGGTACCAATCCAGACGAATTGGCTGAGCTGTATTTAGACTACGCGCACATCCGCAACTTCAAGTACCTGAAATTTATCCAGGAAGTAGATCCTGAGGCTCTGGCCGGCGAGGATCAGGCCACGCTGGCGGAGGTGGAGGAACGGTTCAAAATCCTGAAAGAGCGTTACCCAAAGATCAATAACTGGAGCGGCCTGACGATTACCGATACGGCCCGCAAGGTTCACATGAGCCAGCCGCACAAGACCCTGTACAAGATTGCGTGTGACATGACCCACGGCAATGTGGCGGGGGTGTACCACTTTTTGCTCGTGAACGACAACCGGCCGATCGGGGTTGAGGGGGAAGACGACGGCGAGCTGATCACGACCGCGCTGATACTGGGTCTGGAGTGCTTCCGCACCCTAATGAGCGAGGTAAACGGCCATTTCGAGCTTGGTCAGGATGAGGAACTACTCGGGCTCGGTGACGAACTGGGCCGGATCATCAGAACGGAGGCTCCGGCTCCGGTGGTTCAGTCCGCACCCACGGCGGGTGGTGTTTACCCGCTGCACTAGGTTACCTTCATTGGGGGAGGGATTTAGAATGGCTTTGCGTAAACCGCCGGCCTTAAGACCCGGCAGTACGCTCGGCCTGGTCGCTCCGGCCGGGTATCCACCCGACCCGGAAGCGGCGGGCCGGGGGATAAGGAGGCTGAAGAGTCTGGGTTTCGGGGTGCAAACCGGCCGGTTCTGGGGCCGAAAATCAGGATACCTGGCCGGCACGGATCAGGAACGGGCGGCCGACCTGATGGAGATGTTCACTGACCCGACGGTGGACGGCATCGTTTGTCTACGGGGCGGATACGGAAGTATGCGCCTCATCCCGTATCTCGATTTTCAACTGATCAGCAAGAATCCCAAGGTCTTCGTCGGCTTCAGCGATATTACCACCCTGCATCTGGCTCTTACCCGCCTCGCCGGCTTCGTCACTTTTCACGGGCCGATGGTGGCGTCCGATTTCGGGGGAGGAGCCACCGCCTATACCGTGGAATACTTTCGCAGAGCGGTCACGGCCCCGGGGGTGATCGGAGAGATTGTGCGCCCTAACGACGGGGCGCGGGTGGAAACCATCAACGGCGGCCGGGCCGTGGGGACACTGACCGGGGGCAATCTGACCCTAGTGGCGGCCAGCCTGGGCACGAGTTTTGAGATTCAGACCAAGGGCAGCATCTTGTTCCTGGAGGAAGTGGGCGAAGAATCTTACCGTGTGGACCGGATGCTCACTCAGCTAAAGCTGGCCGGGAAACTGGACGGAGTGGCCGGTATCGTGTTCGGCCGCTCCACCGGGGGCGCCACCAAAGGGGTGGGGCTGCTTGAAGCTTTGCGTGAAATCCTCGGGCCGGTCGGTGTGCCCGCCGTGTATGGCCCGGCCCTGGGTCACGAAGCGGATAAGGTGACTCTGCCACTGGGAGTGAGGGCTGGACTTGATGCCGACCGCGGACTCCTGGTTGTTACCGAACCGGCTGTGGAAGCGGTCTGATTATACAAACCCTCGGGGTTTTGGGCATGAAAAGAGCCCCCCAAACAGTTGGGGGGCTCTTCGATCATAGTCGGTTAGCATCTATTTTCTCTTGAAGATCCGTCCAACAACAGCACCCACGGTCAGGACTGCAAACAAACCTAGGAATATCAGTCCGCCCAATGCAACCAGTACAAACAACGTAGCCATTACCGCAGCCATCACCAAACCGAGCTTTACCGTGGATAGGCGACCCTTCCGTGGCCCGTAGTAGACATACCCGTATGTGGAACCCTTCCCGGAGTTGGAACGGTACTCCCGCACTAATGTTCGGGGAAACACACCCTCGTGCCTGCCCGAGTCATGGTCTGGGGGGTACTCCACGATAACCCTAGGACTTGGAGGTTCCTCATTTCCTCTGCCAGTCATTTTTCATCTCCCCGCAGATTTTTTCAAGATCAGTATATCAAAACAGAGTTGTTTTGACCAACCTAGCCAGATCGCACAATTCGAACCAGCGTTGAGTATCGCCTCGCAAGACGGATCAGATTGGTCTATTTATCTCTTTCCGGTACGGGCTGGCCATCTTTGATCACATCGGACCCGCACTTCCGGCACTGGTAATCTCGGGTTTCCTTACTGATGCGCTCCTCATCGCCGCAACCAGGACAGCGCACAAAGTGCGTGAACCGGGCGTAGAGCAGCATGGCGAAGCCGATCACCGCCACGATCAGTAGAAACATCAGGAATAGGTTCAGCCACGGGTTCATTTATCATGCCTCCTACGCTTGAGCCTTGTGAGCCGCCACCGGCTCTTCGACCACCGTTTCCGGTGCCGGAGCGATCTTCGAGGTCTGCACCAGCACCACTCCAACCAGAATCACTGCAGCGGCCAGCACTGTCTCCAAGGTTACGGGTTCTTTGAGGATCAAAGCCCCCAGGGCCACCGCCACCACCGGGTTGACATAGGCATACGTACCCGCTTTGGCCGGCGGTAACACCTTCAGCATATACATAAAGGCACTGTATGCCAAAAGCGAGCCGATAAAGATCAGATACAATAGCGCCCACAGGCTCTCCGGCGAGGCCCCGGCCAGCGAGGTGTCCCCGTTTATTATAGCCACACCACACAGGCAGATTCCCGCCACCAGCATCTGCACTCCGACCCCGGTGAGCATCGCTCCGGTTACGACCCGCCGGCTGGAATAGACCGATCCGATCGCCCACAGCAGCGAGGCCGCCAAAACCCCGATCATTGCCGGGAGAATGTCCGTGCCGACGTGGGTCGTCGGATGCACCAGCGAAGCCACACCGGCAAACCCGATGAACAGCCCCAGCCAGCCCAACCGGCCGATGCGCGGACCGCCCGGCAGGAGGTTTTGGATCGTGGCCATAAACAGCGGCACGGTGGCGATCAACAACGCGGTGAGGCTGGAGTCCAGCCACTGTTCCGCCCAGCAGACCAAACCGTTGCCGCCGAACAGGAGTAACAGCCCGACAATAGCCAGGGCCCGGTAATCCTTCCATGAGGACGGGAATGCCCAGCCGCAGAGGCGGGCGACAGTCAGCATTATGGCACCGGCAATAGTAAAACGCAGTCCCGCAAAGAGCAGGAACGGAATATCCTGAACCCCGATCCGGATCGCCAGATAGGTCGAACCCCAGACGATGCAGACGATGAGGTAGGCCAGCAAGGCCAGATAGGTTTTATTCAAGAACAGAAGTACCTTCTTTATGTGACGTCATTACGGTGGTGTGATCCTCAGGCTACTTTTCTCGGTATGGCGACAAAATCCTGCAATGTCGTCCTAATGATCAAATACCAAAAACTATAACCTCTTGCATTAAATAGCAATATCATACACTATTGACAATGATTGTATTTGGTGATAAGCTGTATTTGATTGGGTGTTCGCCGATTCGTCGGGCGAAGCGCCCTTGCGTGTTATTTCGGGGCTTTCCCATTTAATGGGTAATTATTGGAGGGAGTAAATTGGCTAAGGAAACATTGTCGAAAGCTACCTTTGAGACTCTAGTCAAACACTTGGTGGAAATCGAGGGAGGGAAGAATAAGCTTCTTGAACAATACTTCCCGGAACTTCAAAAGAACGTAATGAATTTGCGAGCTTTCTCGACGAATATATTGAACGAGTTGACCAACTAATTAAAAATGCTAGTAAGTCAAAAAACACGGGCAATAGAGTTCCTTTTGTCATCAGTGGTAGCGAAGTGGAAGTACAAGACCTATCTGACCAGAAAGTCTTTAAGTATCGCATAGTAATTCCCATTCATGGTAGTGTAAGAGGGGGAGATGTGTCATATTTGTCTCCGATGGGGAAGTCATTAATGCTGAGAAGAGTCGGTGGGCAGTATCCGCACCATGTTTCGAAAAACGAAAAGGTTCCGGGATAAAACCCCGGACCCTTTAATATCTAATTTTGGTGCGGCAGAGAGGAGTTGAACCTCCACACCCTTACGGGCACTAGAGCCTGAGTTCCACGCAGGTCTTACTTTGACCGATATCTGGTCATAGTACTCGGAATCTGATTACCGCGAGAAGCCTTATGTTACAAGGCTTCGAGGGGAGTGTGCCGGAAATTCCCTTACACCCAAAGGGTTGCGAGTTTCTTTAGGACTTATCCTGCAGGTGATAATTTTGTTATAAAAGCAACCCATGCAACAATTGACTACAATAGACAATTACCATATACCATAATTAATCATGAATAAACATTATGTCATAACATTTAATATCCGTATAGACATTAGGTGTTACTTTTGATACTGTAAGTGTCAAAAAGGAGTTGGTTGTTATTTCTCTCGAAAAGGTAATTCAATCGATTATTGATTCTATGCCAAAAGACCCGTTCTTTACCCCAACCCAGGTGGCTAAGATTCTGCAAATAAGTCGACACAATGTGTATCCTCTTCTGGGCAAAGAAATACCATGTATCATTCTCTCTTACAAGCGGCGTAGGATTTCCAGACAGGGGCTGATCGATTACTTAATTAGAAAGATTAAACTGCCCTCAGACGAAAAGTAAGGTTGCCGGACAATATCTTGCAATGGTGTGTTAATAATACCGAAAGAATATTCTTTCGGTATTATTTTGTAGTGTGTATGGAATGTATGGTAAATTTGACGCCTTCAGCTAACTATGATAAGATACTGCTATGTAATGCTTCCAGCGGGACATTAATTATCAGGTTTAGGGCGATATGATGCTAATAGTGAGTGAAAGCCACACGGCGACTGCATAAGGTAGAAGGGTCTAATTGCCACCAAATGCCCCTTGTGACGCATAAACAACGTATACAGAACTTGCGTATTTCCTATTTATGGTGTATACTTAAAGTAGGAAGAAAGATAAACATCAATCAAGAAATCCTCAACAGAGCCGAAAGGAAAGCTGGTGAGAAGATAGGGATTTTCTAGCTTATTTTAAGCGAGGTGATACAGTCGAACAGAGCAGAGAAGCGTGCTAAGGAGCTACGAAAAAAATGGGAAATAATCCATAAGTACGGAAACCTCAACCTCACCCCCCGAACCCTCGGGCATGCAGATCCAACTCCCTATAAAGCCATCAAAAACCTTGAAAGAATCACCGACCCCGATGAAACCCTGTTGCGTACAACTGAATACTAGTCTTTTTTTTAACCCTTTACAGGCAAATGCCATTGACTAAGGAGGTGAGATAGTGTCGAGATTGGAACGCGAACGCCGGGAAAGGGATTGGACTGGGCTTAAACTGGCGACACTCATGGGGTTACACCCGTCATCGTTGTCCCAGATCGAAAGGGGACACCGTAAGTCCTGGCCTGCTTTTCGTGAGAAGGCTGCAAAAGCCTTAGGATTGTCGAAAGATGAGCTATTCTTTGATGACGGGACTCTGAAATGATGAAACCCTGCACCAACATCAAATTGAAAGGAGAAAGTGTATATGCAGCAGACCGAGAAACTGGCCTTTTCTGTTTCTGAAACAGCTACCCTCTTGGGCGTATCCGAAAGGGTAATCCGAACCGCTATCGCTCAGAAAGAGATCCCCAGTCTCAGACTCGGAGCTAAGCGAATCCTGATCCCTAGACGCTCTCTTGAAATATACCTAGCAGGCAGCAGCTCCTAGTGTAAACTAAGCCCACCATCACTCAAAACCCCAAGTAAACCCCCAACAAAAGGAAAACACCCGGCCCGAACGTCCGAGTGTCATTTTGCCATTTTTGAGGTGATGCTATGTCCCAAACCCCAGTAGGGTGCTCTGCTCAACACCCTTCATACCCTCTTATAGATAAGTATACCACAAAAGCCAAAACTTCTCAACTCCCCGACTTCTTTGAATCAGCGCGAGAAGTACCCATTACTGATCTTCTT
Source organism: Desulforudis sp. (assembly GCA_019084485.1). Lineage (GTDB taxonomy): Bacteria > Bacillota > Desulfotomaculia > Desulfotomaculales > Desulforudaceae > SURF-60. Next base: position 16,170 of record JAHRFU010000008.1, read on the forward strand.
CAACGATATTCACACGTAGAGCTAAAACAGAGAGGTAACAATCTATGGGGGAGATGCCCCTTTCACGAAGAGAAGACAGCTTCATTCAAAATAGATCCCCACAAAGGCGTATTCTACTGTTTTGGATGCCACGCTGCGGGTGATGGTATCACATTGACATCATTGCTCTTAGATTGTTCTTTGATCGAAGCAGCCAAAATAATTTGTGATGATTTCAACTTAATCCCTTCACCCATCTATCATCCCCATGCAAGCACAAGAAACACAGCAAGTGAAAGACGTGCCGGAAAAGACATAGCAAAACAAAAAATCCGGGATGCTCGCTTGTACGTTATTGCGCTGCAAGAAGCCATACAAGAGAAACTAAAGTTTTGTGAATATCAAAACAGCAATCTTGGCATGTTAGATTGCTTGCTTGACGAACTACGATGGGAGCTAACAGACAACAATGAAGACGTTCGACTAAACGCAGCAATGGAGGTGAGCAATCTTTGGACTCGGTGGCAGAAACTATGCAAGAACTCGAAACATGCAACTTTGGTGAAGGACCACTAAACATTGAAAGATTAGTGGGCATACAAAGCCAACCCCAGCAAAACGGTGCAATCATACAATGTTTGGCTGACGTGAAACCGCAAAAAGTAGAATTTCTATGGGACCCATATCTCCCAAGGGATAAGTTGATTCTTGTCGAGGGCAATCCAGGTGATGGAAAAACTTACTTTAGCCTTGCGTTAATGTCTGGCATAACTAGAGGATTCCTTCCGGGTGTAAACGGTCAATTATCACCAATTACCCCACAAAACTGCCTCTACATAGGTATAGAAGATGGTATCGGAGACACAATACGCCCCCGGCTTGATGCTACGGGCGCTGATGTCAGTAAGATATTCACAATGACAGGCACAAAAGTAGCCGGCGAAATAGTCCCCTGGTCATTTGATGACATAAAGACCCTCGATGAAACAATGTCTCGAATACAACCAGCGTTGGTTGTCATTGACCCGCTACAGGGTTTTATCGGATCACATGTGGATTTGTATAGGGCAAATGAAACCCGGCCTAAAATGGCTGCCCTTGCACAGTTAGCAGAGAAACACCATGCCGCAATAATGATCATCCGACATCTAAGTAAGTCGGGAAATCAAGCCCTGTACCGCGGCCTCGGATCAATTGACTTTACGGCAGTGGCACGGAGTGTTCTGCTCATCGGCAAAGAGGATGATTCAGAACTGCGGGTTATGATTCACTTGAAATCCAGTTGCGCTCCTGCTGGACCGACACAAGCCTTTGTTTTAAGCAACACTGGGTTTGCGTGGGCGGGGACAACGGCCACTACCGCCGATGATCTACTGTTCACTGAAAAGAAGAAACCTGGCGAAACCAAACTTGACCGGGCGATGGACTGGCTTGAAGACTTTTTGGCCGATGGACCAAAGACCAAACAAGAAGTCGATAAAGCAGCACGGCGAAAGGGGATCAACGTAAGAACCCTGCGAACCGCAAAAGAGAAGCTTAAAGTTAAATCATGCAAGCGACCAGGTGAACAGCACAGTCCTTGGGTCTGGAGACTACCCGATGAAGAAGAGTAAACATGTCCAACATGTCTATCACAATTTCTTGGTCACCTTGTCAACTTGACTCAAACCCTTGATATATATATATTTCTTAAGCCTTCTCAAGATGACCTTTTGGTAACGTTACCAGTTGGTCATGTTGATCGATACCCTCTATCCTTACAGCCTCAAGGATTGAAGTCAACATGACAACATGACCACCTCTTTTTATGACCACCTTTCACCGATTTCCCCAAACAACCCCTAACCCCGCTTGAAAGGGGGTGATCCGTAATAAGCAAGAGCATTTCCAAGTTAATCCGTGAGACCTGCGCCAATTACGAACTGGTCAGTCCAAACAGCGGGAAACGCCACTTCTGCATTAATCACGACGACATATGCCGATTGTTTAGTGAAGAACTGGGACGCTGCCACTACTTTGAAGTTGCTGTGTTACCCGCCGACCCGCTTCTTCACGGTGAGTATCTAACTGCACGAACTCTGGGCACCAACGCCATCGAGATCAGCATGCGCCACAGATGTGAGAAGTGTCAGACAATCTTTCACCGAAAGTCCAACAGGAGCAACCTCTGCCCCAAATGCTCCGAGTGGCAACGGCGAATGAAAAACCGCGAGTATCAGCAAGCCCACAAGCAGAAGAAAGTAAGCGTTTAGAGTCCAAAAAACCCACTATTCCCAAGGCTTTCAGAACGTCAAATGTGAGAGATGGTGTAATTCTACCTGCCTCTTGTTTTTGCGTTCCCAAATGCTTACCCCAACAATGAAAGGATGGATTGAACATGGAACTACAGACGCAGACCCCGGAGGATGTAAGCAAACTCAGTGCCCTGGACGAATGGATGGTAGCCATTCCTCAATTACGACTTACGAACCTGGAACAGATGATTCAGTTGCTGGAAACGTTCACACCCGCGATGCAGAGGTGCGAAATTCTCCAAATGCTGCTTGGTGCGATCGAATGCGGGTTGAAAGACCTGAAGGAATTCAAAGATCCAAATGACGGCATCCCCGTGGTGTTAGCTCAGTGTCCATACTGTGATGCCTTCCTTGGAACACTTCCGTTGGTCACAATGGAAGCTGAACCGCAGCCCATCGACATATCGGTCCTGGACAAGACCGTTTCAAAGTGGTGGAACTCCAGTGATTTCGCTTGCCCAAACTGCAAGATTCAGTTTGAAAAACTAGCCGATGAGGACGGTGAACTGCATTAAGTGCAAGCTGTGCGGTAGGCCACTAAAGGACGAACAGCACAGATTTTGCTTTGTTTGCGGAATCATTACTCAACACAAAAAGGAGGAGGCAAAACATGTCAGATGAATTAGAAACCGTGATTGATGAAAAGGAGACTATCCAATCTCAACGAGAGGCAATGACCCAGCAGTTCAAGAAGATAGACTATGAGCTTGAGCTTGCCGAGCGGGAAGCAGAGCGAAAGCTCGATAAACTACTGAACATAGCAAAACCCGAACCCCCGACACTGACCGCAAAAGAAGAAAAGGAACTCGCTACGATCGTAAAGACATTCAAGGACAAAGAGCGACAACTCGAAGGCATGCTTGAACCAATGGAAGCTTTGGTTAGGGAAATGAAAGGATTGGTCGCAAGGTCTGATCAATTAACCAACGGAAAAACATGTAAGGTGTCGTGCCTAGACAGGGTCTCATTTTCGAACTACGTTCGGCATGGGTTTCCTAGCACGGTCGCCGGTATTTATGGCAGGGTGATCATCAGAGGATGCAATTAATATGGCAATGCCGTTTGGAAAGAAGATCGAGGAACAGGAGAAATTGGTCACCCGGTTTGAAGCAGACGAAGCCACTATTGAGGCTCAAACGGACTTGGCCGAACTACAGGAACAAGCCAGTAGGACGGATGCGGAGCAGGCCAAGATTGATGAACAGAAGCGCAGAGATGATGCTCGTAAGAAGTGGTAGGGGAAATGGGTTGAACGTATCACGAAGAGCGGCGAAACCTTCATCCATGACTGGGCTGAAGCACTCCAGGATGGGAAAGATAAAGGATTTGACAAGGTTAACTGCATTGTCTAGCCTTTTTGTAAGTAGCAAAAAATTCTAGAAGTGTTGGTAAATAACCTTTTGTTTTGTACCCGCCGATCGCGCCACTTCTCTCCGCCCAACCACTTAGTCCCCCCCCTAGGTCGGTGCAACCCCCTTACCACAGGGTACAGCGGCCCGTGCCGTAGGCTAACCAGGCCTCCACAGGAGACGGCACGGTACGTTTTACTAGGTGCGGGTAACGACTCTCTGCTGATCCTCCGGGATTCACAGGCGGTAGGGAGTCGTTCACTTTGTACCTGCCTCTTGTTTCGATAATGCCTATTTACACAACCAAATCCCCAGATAAAGGAGTGTGGGAATGTGAAAAGCAAGGAACCAATTGTCGAGGTCTTACCCGCTAAAGTGCATCCCAGGGAAGGGAAACCGGCCTCGAATGCACACCCTCCAGAGGTCATTGAAGAAGCTATTGAGATGCTCTGCTACCATCCGGTGGCTGAGGTAGCACGTAAGCTAGGTATTTCTCGAACGGTCCTCATGGGGTGGCGGGGTAGACATGCGTTGGGGATCAATTCTACGAGAGCTTACCTCCTATCCGATAAGCTAGACACCGTAATTCAGGATACTCTTGACCGGATCAGCGGAGACAAGCTAGATGGCAGTTCGGCACACAGCCTGGCGATTATCGCCGGAATCCTTACTGACAAGAAAGTCGCACTTCTCGGCCCCCAGAAGAACGCACAAGGAAATTTCAGGGCAAGGGTGGTATGGAAGGGTGCTGGCGGCTCTGCAATGGCTCTAGAGGTAGGTTCGGGCGGCAATGTCGAGTAGTTCAGTAGGAATTAAGAGGATTCGCAAGCGCGGGTAATGATGAGTAAGATAATCGGGATTATTGGGTATCGTCGTTTGACGGTTCCTTTTTGGCATTATTAATCCGTGCGGCGTAACTGATGTTTCACCGTCAAAAAGGGGCTTGGTATTGCTAGGCTCCTCATCTTTTGAAAGGAGTTGATCGCTATTGACAAACCCCACAATCCCACAAGTCATGGCTAGTTTAGGACTGGACTATTCTCCTGCCCTTCAAGCCAGTGAGTATTTCCGAAGGGATGCAGCAAGGACGAACGCTACGCTAATCGAAATGCGGCAACAGTCACTACTCACATCCCAGGCAATGAAGCAACACTTCGGACTTCCCGCAAAGGATCTTCAATCTCTCAATACCACAGCTAGAGACCTAGGCCGTTCCATGGAGAAAACCACGGGCAGACAGGTAGCAGATGCCTCTCGTGCTCGAACAGACGCCTTTAAGCGTGAATCTCTCGCTGTTCAGGATCTTGCACAGAAGCAGTACCACTTGTCTCAGCAGCTATCGCACAGAATGGGCTGGTTCCTAGGTGGGGCTATTTTCTACGGAGGCATTCAAACCTTCGGTAGCATGGCCGGTGCTATCCGTGACGTTGAGCTCGGAATGGTGCAAATCAAAAAGGTGATGAACGATGCCTCTGCCGACTTCGATAAGCTCCAACAGCAGTTGATAGATATGGCTGTTCAATATGGCGTATCTGTGCAGGACACGTTGGAGGTCGCTACCTTGTGGGCCAGAGCCGGGTATCGCACTCACGAGATTTTGGACTTGGTTAAGACGTCTCTTCTGGGAATCTCGGTGGCCGAGCTTTCCGCAAACGACAGTGTGAGACTTCTAATCAGTGGCCTTAAACAGTTCAATATGACTGCTGATGAGTCTCACAAAATCCTGGATGCCGTCAACGAAATTTCGAACAATTTCAGCGTTAACGCAAAAGATCTGCTGGAGGCTTTAAGCGTCTCAGGCCAGGTTGCAAAAAATGCTGGAATCGACTTCCATACTTTGTTGGGGTACATCACAAGTTTAAGCGAGGCCACGGGCAGAGCGGGTCGGGAGCTTGGAAATAGTGTAAAAAGTATCATTGCTTTCAGCCAGAGACCCAAGGCAATCGAGGTCTTCGAGCAATTAGGTGTCCATGTGGTTGATGCAAAAGGCTACTACCGGGACTTCACGGATGTGTTCACTGAACTCTCGGAGAAATGGACAGGCGCATCCATTGCACAGCAGGAACAGTTACACAAGCTGGCAGAGGAAATGGGTCTTGTCATTGAAAAGACCTCCGAGCTAACGGACGTGGAGAAGACCAATGTTTCTGCCGCAGCAGCCAACATGTTTCGCCGAAACATGTTCGTATCCCTCATGGAGAATTACACTACAGCCTTAAACGCTACTGAAACCGGGATGCGTTCTGCCGGTAGTGCTGAACAGGAAATGTCTATGTTCATGGAGTCTGCCTACAAGAAAACCGAACAGCTAAAGGCAAGCATGACCGCCTTAGCGGTGGAAATCGGTCAAGCCGGTCTGTTAGCCGCTATGAAAGGCGTAACTGACGAAACAAGGTATTGGGTTGAGTCGTTCACCAAACTTCCAGAACCAGTGAAAACTTCAGTTATCGTTTTCGGTGAGCTAACAATGGCTATAGCGCTTGCTAACCTTGCCAGTAGGACGTTTGTTGGCATCGGTATGGCTGGAGCACTGAAGTCCTGGGCGGCGGCTGCTACAGGCGCACAGGTCGCGACAATGGGGTTAGGAACGGCCCTTAGCGTATTGGCCAGGAACCCAATCTTCCTAACCGTTACTGGAATCACGGTTCTTGTCGGTGCCCTACGAGCTTACAACAAATCCAGCGAACAGAATGTTCAGAAGACCATCGAGAGTATGCAAGCTCACCAGATGGCTGCTGAGCAGTTTAAAGCTCAGAAAGAGCAGATTGAAAAACTTGCACACCAGTATGGGGTATTAAGCCAGAAGACAGAATTGAGCGCGAGTGAACAGGAACGGCTTAACTCTGTAATGGCCGAGATTGCCAGTACTCTGCCCGGTGCTATTGAAGGCTATGACCAGGCTGGAAATGTAGTGCTTAGTCTTGCGAATGTCACCCGTGTTGCAGCTAGTGAAACCGCACGACTAACCGCCGAAATGAAGGTTCAGGCTGAGGCTGCCGCTGAGATTGCTAAGGCAAGACTCCCCTTCCTCGAAGCAGAAAAGGCGGCGGCTGCTACAGAAGTCCTAAAGTATACTGAGGCGTTGCGTTCACCGTTCCCCAGAGGGGAGTTACTAGGGCTTGAACCTAGAGGCTATATGCAACTCTGGGAGACCCTAACCTTCACTGACGATAAGGCACGGCAGAGACTATCCGACCTCGCGCAGGATGCAAACCAGTCCTACGGTGAACTGAATAAGGCCGTTGCAGAGGCAAAGGCACAACTCCGAGCCGGTGAAGTAATGAAGGCGTTCAAATCTGAAGGTTTAAAGGTTAGTGGAGAAAGCTTAGATGGGTTTACTGCAAAAGACGTATTCAGTGGCAAGAGCAAGCCTGATAATTGGGCTACGGCATTCAGTGGCTCCTTGTGTATTCTAGGGGCAATTATCATAATCAGCGAGGAGGTTATTCACTAATGACAATTGCAATGACCGTGGTTACTAAGCAGGGGATAGTGATGGGCAGTGAGAGTCGCACAATAGAGGTCGAGCGTGGTATGGAAGAGAATTACGGGGGAGATTTCAAGGTTGTATTAGACGATAACCAGAAGATACATCAGCTAACTGACAGGATTGCCATTTGCACGAGTGGCTATGCGAGGGTAGGGGATTGGTGGCAGTCACATGAAATTGATGAACTGAAGAAGATGGCCCAAAACGGCGTTAAGATCAATGAGTTAGCCAAGCACTACAACGGGAAGGTTTGTCAGGCATTGGAAAAGCACAACCTGAAACCGAAGTTTGGTTTTATCATAGCAGGGTATGAACACAAGTCATATCCCTGCGCGGTATGTTATGCTCACGGAAAAGAGGACTTCAAATTAGGTTTGACTGACCCCTCAACAGGGTCGTTTCAATCTGGAATGCATGTGATCGGTAGGCTAGAAATCGTTAGGAAGCTACTGGCTGACGAAACCCCAGACTACAATAACCTTAGCATATTCGAGGTTGCCGGTTTTGTAGAATTGTGCATTACGGCAGGCTACAAATTCCAACGGTATCTTGTTGGTCATCATGAGGAATCGGCTGGCCCGGTTAAACTGCTGGTTATGACACCTTGGTACTCGTTACCCACATTCCCGAAATTGGACACAGAACTTAACTTCCTCAGAAACGGCATATCCGAGTGCATCAATTGTGGCAGTCCAATGAGAGCCGTGAAGCAAATAAAGGTGGACGGTGAACACCTATTCTACCTTGCGAAGTGCGACTGTGCCAACTCCGATGTCTCAGTTATTGGCCCCAATAGTCCCCGCGTCAGGGAAGCAGACGACATGAAAGTCATCGAACTCACCCTGCCGGAATACACCAAGAAAGCACTTGAGGAACACTTGTTATGCCGTAACGAGGATCAGGTCAGGTAAGGATTAGAGAGATTTGAATGTTTGAAGGGAAGTCAGGGTGTAAGTAGTTTCGGCAGACTTTCTGTTTTTGAGATCCTGAATGGCCCCATTGACAGTCCCTGCTGATATCCCAACTACTAGTGCTGGTGCGGTGGAAGTAATTTCATAGCCAGTGTAGAATTTCCTTGGTAAATGGAGCCAACTTGGAAGGGGTGGTGCACAATGAAGTATCCGAAGTGAGGCACCCTCGTCCACTTGACTCATCCATGTAGAGTAGGGGCGTGCTCCTTGTTTGAATGCCCCAAGTGCAACAGTAAGCGATCAGATTTTCTGCCGGTTGTGGTGGTTTCTTCCTTGCATTTGTGTACTTCATTCTCTTTTTGACATTGGATGTTTAACTTCTTAGCCACAATCGTTGTGAACATTGTAGCGATTGGATTAGGCATGTTCTCCGGTGCTACAATTCTCCGGTGCAGCGAATGTGGACACACATGGACCGGGGGTAACCCCTAACACCAAAATTGGCCCAATTGTCATTAAGGATGTGAAGTCCGTTAAAATCCAAAGAATGGCATCTGTAATTTGGCTGGTTTTTGTTATTGTTACGTGGCTTAGTATTACTGGTGGCTGTAGTAATGACCCTAAACCGCAACACTCAAAGCAACCCGATGATCCTACGGCACTTACCGATAGTGAGTACACCCTGTGGTTCATAACATACACTGATGAATTCGGCGAGTTAATGGATAGGATTTCCGCCGCTGCTTATGCCCAAGACAGTTCTACCCTTAAAGCAATGGTCATCCAAGTTCCCATATACAACCAAGAAGCTATGAACATACGCCCTTCCTTTAAGTTTACGGAGGTACATAGCAAGTATCTTGAAGCGATGGATTTGTTCGACCGGGGTGCCCGGATGGTGTATGATGGCTTGGAAAATAACAATGCAACTAGGATTAATATGGGAGCAGAACTAACGGCTCAAGGCAATCAAACACTTAGCGAAGTAACTAAACAAGTATCAAAGTTGAACCAGCAAGACTTGGCTAAACTAAGGTGAAACAAAAGGTAATTAGAGCTATTGGTGGCACCAAAAGAGAAGAACCGGGCTAGTTGCCCGGCTCTTCTCTAATCAGCTAAGATGTGTTTCAACCCGTGTCTTTCTTCCAGTTTGCCGACCTCTTTCTCCAGGTCAAAGGCCACATTTTGGAGTAGCGCTGAAACCTGTGCAAGCGGCCAAATTCCATCCTGGGTGGTGATGGTCACGTGAGCGGTTCCCTGCTCGTCCTTCTCGATTACAACCGTGTCACTGTCACCATCCTTGATGCTGATGTTTGTTTTTAGTGGACTGAACACTACGGAAAACCCCTTTCAACTTATGTTTTTGGACTAGACCCTATATCCCAATGTTAATGAAATCCGTGGAACCCTTCTGTAATTGGTTTGCGGAGTGCAGATACCTTTGCGTGGTGGTCAGCGAACTGTGCCCTAAGTCCTTCTGAACCTGAAGAAGATCAGCACCGTTAGCCAGGGCCAAGGTAGCTGCCGAGTGCCGTAACCAGTGGGGGGAAACGTCCTTCTTAATCCCTGCATCCTTGGCGCATTCGGTGATAAGGCGGCGAACATACACATCTGACATTGCCTTACCGTTCCGATTGGCAAATAAGGGCCGGTCATCCTGGTTATCAATCTCTATAGGCAGACCCTTCAGCGTCTGGTACTCACAAATGGCATTCCACAAGTCGGAGCGAACTTTGATAGTCCTGAGCTTCTGTCCTTTACCGATAACCCGAAGTCCCGTGTTGTCGTGAAGATCCTTGAAGAAGTCCCCCCACTTGATGCCGACCAGTTCAGCTATTCTAAGGCCGGTCAAAACCAAGAAGCCAACTGCAAGGTAAGCGGTGGGGTTCTTACACTTGCTGGTAGCCAATAAAGCCTTCAGTTCAGACCGGGTGAGGAACCGCTGCTCACTTGTTACATTTACCTTGGGAACTTCTAATACTTCAGCCACATTGAACCGGGTGTAGCCAATCCGAAAAGCAAACTTGAAGAGGCTGCGAATAGTAGTTAATGCCCTGGCTTGGGAGGCAGGGGCAAGGTATTCAAGGGAGTCCGCGAAGGCTTGAAGGTCTGACAGTGTTACCATTCTAAGTGGCTTGCCAACGAAGTCCAGGAACCGGCGGATCTCAACACCGTAAACCCGTGCAGTATTCAAGCTACGGCGCGACTTGTTGCTGAGGAACATTTCCACGACCTGAGAATCATTAGTTTCAACCACTTCAACTAGGTTGGTCATCGGAATTCCTCCTCTCTTTGAACCCATTATAGATCCGATAGTTACCGTCTGTCAATAGAAAATTACAATAAACAATAATAAACTTTCCTCATGCCCCTATAGGCATACTTGTTGCGGGACAAAGAATATAGTAGGATGTAATAGGGTTACTGTATACCATAAAGGGGGTGACAGGGTGATTCGGGTAAGGCTTTCCGCAATACTTGGCTCCAGACGGATTAAAATGGCCGAAGTCGCTAGAGCAACGGGAGTTTCTACTACCACAGTCTTTAACTTGTACCACGAGAAGGTCTCAGCGGTGAGCTTTGACGTGCTAGGAAAACTGTGTGAGTTTCTTCAATGCCAACCCGGTGACATCCTTGAATGGGAACCAGACCGGGAATAGAGGATAAGGGAGGCCAAAAGATGTGAAGGAATTGACACAAAACTACAATCGACAAAACACCCCCATATTCAACAAAGGTAATAGCATCCTTCCTGCCGAACGACAGCGAGTTAAATCGATTCCGAGGAGGGAATACCGTGACTGATTCAAACAAACCGAGTCTTAAGGTGCTCGCTACTCGCGTCGGCATTGTTGTGTTAGTCATAGTAGTCATCCTATCTATAGCTTGGCATCGCTCACAACAAGCAACATCACTTCTTCACGAAGTTCAGACTCACGTTAGTAACCGTCAATATGAGCAGGCTCTAACTTTAGCCCAGAAATCAAACGAGATCAACGCAACAAAGAATGCTCAAAGTTGGATTGCTTATTGCCAAGAACTAATCGCATCCGAGGTTTCTTTTGACGAAGGGCTAGCCGCTATGGAATCCGGTCAGTACGAAGACGCGATTTCGGCCTTTGAGAAAGTCACTCGAAGGGACGAGGTCCTCTATAACGACGCCAACCAAAGAATCGCCGAGGCCAATCAAAAGTTAGCCCTGACCGCTCTGGACGAGGCGAAGGTCCTATATCAGGATAAAGACTACATTGCAGCCTATCAGAAACTCGATAAGAGCATCAACTTAGACAAAACCCTCGAAGAGGCTCAACAACTTAAGACCGCGTATAGCCAAGCCAAAGACAAACAAGAAACTCAACAGCGGGAAGAGGCTAAGAAGCAGGCCCACATTGCTACTAAAGGGCGCATGGGCAACTACGAGTTCGGCACTGGGCCTGTTGGTATAGCAGTGACCGAGGCAAAGAGCACATCTGGGGTAAATAGTAGCTATGGTACGTATCGCTCTGCAACTGACCCCAACAAGAGTCATTTTGTTTGGCTTTGGATCAACGCCTGTAACGGTGGCGGTTCTACGGTACACGTTAACCCCAACTACTTCACATTATCGACTCCAGATGGCTACACAGCAAACTATAACGAAACCACCTTCTGGGTGAACTGCCTTGACGCCACAGATGTCCCACCCGACAAGTACATTTCCGGCTGGCTGATCTTCTTTGTGCCGAAAGCTGACTCATACACCCTGCACTTCAGAGGTATAAGTGGAGCAGTCAACAAGGAAATCGTGCTCTAATCGGTTCTGTCGTCTTCATTAAGCTGAACATCAAGGATGATCGGCATTCTTGATGCAAGAGATGATTATTCAGGAAAGGAGGACTGGGTATGTTCGAGTGTCCTGAGTGTACCAGTAAGAAGGTCACCAGCACCAACCGGTATTCTGCCGGTTGCGGGGGAATCTTTCTGGCGTTCATACTGTTCTCTGTGTTCTCATTAATGGGTGCAAGTGGTGCCGCCGTGTTCTTCTTCTGGGCGGCTATCATCATTGGGGTTATATCCATTGGCCTTGGGGTCGTTTCGGGCGGTACAATCATCAGGTGTAGCGAATGTGGACACAAGTGGACGCAGGGATAAGGAGGGACGGGGCAAGATGATGATTCTGCTGAGGATGGTCGCCGTGATTATGATTGTCCTGGGAATCCTGAGCGGAGGTACAATCCTGGCCACAATGGATCTGGACGACTACAAGATCAGCAAAAGCATATACGATCAGCTTTTCCGAGACGACATGGACACCTTTCTCGCTATATCTGAGAAGCGAACCCGTACATCGAGTGAGTTTAGCGAAATCTTTGGAGCCATCAGTCTAGCCAAGGACAGAATGGAGACTACTCGGAGTATCGTTGCAATGCAGGCCATAACCGGGATTGCTAGTATCTTCTCCGGCCTAGCCTTTGGGTTACTGTTCTTGGGAGTTGACAGAATCCTAAGCATCTTGGAACAAAGGCAATTATGTAGTAGGGCTTCCGCTTCGGAAATCTAATAATCGTTCCCGTCTTCATCATCATCCAGCCCAAATCGGTATTTTCTCATTGCATCCAATCTATTCACTCCAAACCTGTACCTACTGATTGCATCCATCTCAAGCCATTTACCTGGGCGGCAATATCTCTCGTACCGGCAGAAGGGAGTATCATCTTGGCACTTTCCTGTGCAAGTAACACAGCATTTGATGCAGTCGCTCCTTCGCTTTGGGGCAATAAGACAGCCCTGATCGCGCATCTGGGTGCACCTCCGCTACAATTATTTGAAGAGTGCCTATAACCTGTAGCTTGAAACCGGCCCCAGTTAAGAGATCTATGGGATGCTTGTCTGCCATTAGTAAACCTGATACATTCTAGTTATCCATTAGAATTGGGGTGGACATCAATGTCTCGAAAGTTAAATGTCCAAGTCAGCAACGACCATATACAGAGGATGATTACAAATGTCGGAGCCTTGAGAGCACTAAAAGAATTGATCTGGAATGCTCTTGACGCGGATGCGACCATAATCAAGGTTTCATTTGTTCGCGGTGCTCTTGATGGCATTGAGGAAATCAGTGTCACAGATAATGGGCACGGAATCTCTCACGATGACATTGATCATAAATTCGGCAAGCTCGGAGATTCACACAAAATTCGTGAATTCAAGAGTCCTGGTGGTCGGATGTACCACGGCAAACGCGGTGAAGGCAGGTACAAAGTGTTTAATCTCGGACATTTGGCAACATGGCGAAGTGTTTATTTGGGAATGTCTAATAATGCATTAGCTTTTACTATTGAAGGTAGCCGCTCCAACCCTTCAGAGGTTCTAGTTAGTGAACCGGCACCTTGCAGCGAGCAAACCGGCGTTCGGGTTTCGGTACTAGATCCTATTGATAAAGTTGCACAGTTAGATAATCCCGACACTGTTATAGGGAAGCTGACAGAGGAGTTTGCCGCATACTTACTAGCCTATCCCGAAATTAGAATAAGTGTGGATGGAGTAGCTATTAAGACCAGAGAAATCATTGATGAGTTTGTAGATTTAGACCTGAGATTTGTAACAGAAGAACAGGAATCTATAGAGGCTAAGGTAAGACTTATCATATGGAAGCGTGGCAACTTCCGAAACCGGTTTCTATGTAATTCTGAAGGTGTAGCGTATGCCTATGAACCGTCGAGGATAAGGCATGTGCCGTTCAATTACAGTATTTATATTCTAAGCAACTACATTGAACATATGGCAGGCAGTGCTGATCCTTCGGCATTTTTGTTACGTAATATGAACCCGGTTCTAAGGGAGTTAGTACAAAGGGCCGAGAACGTTGTTCGTATCTATTTCAGGGAAAAGCTCGCTATTGAGGCCTCAGACACCATAAGAGATCTTAAGGATGAAGGGGTTTATCCTTATCAAGGCTCTCCGGCAAACGAGATAGATAACGCAAAGAGGCAAATATTTGACATATGTGCCGTTAAGATTCATCAATTCGATCCTAATTTCATTAAGTCACCTACTACATCAAAGCGGTTAACCCTTCGCCTCATTAAGGAGGCAATTGATCAGAACCCTACAACGCTGAAAAAGATTCTAACTGAGGTACTTAGCTTACCCGTTGATACACAGGAGGAGTTTGCCGATTTGCTTGAGCGAACATCGCTTAAGGCAATTGTGAACGCAGGCACTACTATTGCCAATCGTCTGGATTTTCTAAGTGGATTGGAGCACATTCTTTTTAGTCCTGACTTCAGGAAAGGTCTAAGAGAGAGAAGTCAGCTACACAAGATACTGGTCAATGAACTATGGATTTTTGGAGAACAGTACGTCTTGGGGCAAGATGATGCCTCACTTAAAACTGTATTGAGAGAATATGTACGCTACTTAGGGCGTGAGGAGCTTGCAAAAGACATTCCCCCAGATGAGATGAAGGATCTAATCGATATACCGGACTTGTGTCTGTGGGCTAAATTACCAGTAGGTAAGCCAGGTCAGTTTTCTAACCTGGTAGTGGAGTTGAAACGACCTTTGCATACGCTTACTACTGATGATCTGGCCCAAATCGAAAAGTATGCTTTTGAAGTTGCCCAAAACCCACGCTTCAGTCAAAACGGCTTAGAGTGGACTTTTGTGCTAGTTGGGAATTCTTTGAATGATACGCTTAAGTGGAAATGTAAATCATCTGACCGACCGTATGGATTGGTGGTCCAGACGGGTGCTGTAAATGTTTGGGTAAAAGAGTGGAGTGACATACTCCGGGAAACTAATTGGCGTTATCAATTCCTGAGGGATCAGCTAGAGTTAGTTGTTCAGGATAATGCTGAGGGAATGGCCTATTTATCGAAGAAGTACGGAGAGATTTTGAAGAGTAATCCCAAAACAAAAGACCTATACTAAGCGATCAACACAGTGCGATTGAGAGCTCTTCCTTGCAGGATTTCCCTACCTTCTAACGAAAACCACTAATATGAAGATGCAGAATCGCCTGGAAGACATCCGCTGGGAACTCAGGCTTTCCAAGAAGGAGATGGCCGAACGAATAGGCTGTCTCCCAAACCAGTACAGCAGATGGATCAGTCAGCAGCAGCAACCTAACCAGGTTTGGATGCTGCGAATTGCTTCGGCTTTGAAACTCTCAGTAGAACAGATCTTCTACCTGGTAGAGGATGAACAAGAGTCATAACAGAGAATAGCTGTGTTTAGCTTTGTTCTATGAACTCATTGCAGTTCGTACAGAAGTCCTTATTATCCGTGTAGACGCCGCAACGAAGACACTCTGTCATTGTCTCTACAAAGCACTCAGGACAGTAGAAATCGGAATCCCAATCAGCTTCGGGTCGATACTGTACTGACAAAATCCCCTTCCGGTCGTACTCTCCAGCTTCCTCGTTCCAGGAAGACCCAAAGAAAGTCGGATGAATAATCCGACCACAGTTGACGCAATACTCAGCCTGAAGAAAACCGTAAATACGGTCTTCCACTTTTTGCTTGGCTACATCCTTCAGGTCGTAGAAGTCTGCTGTGACCATCAGTACTAATTGTTGTTCTGGCGTGAGTACAGAATCGATGCCTTGGTAAAACTTGAATACCTTAAAATGGTAGTCAACGATATCTTTCAAAAACTCTTGAACCCTGCGGTTTTCTAATAGTTTCGTTAGTTCGGCAACTGATTTGACCGAATAGTCGCGTAGTTCTTGTAGCAAGTAGGCTAGGTCCAGAGTCTCAGGTGTTCTAGCATCAGGCCATCTATCCTCAATAACTGCAAGTAAGGTTGCTTCCGTAAATGAATCATTCCTAGGATCTTGTGCTACTACGCGCTTAGCCATGCCGTCTCTAATTCCTTGAGACATCTTGTCAACTGCTTCAAGAATATCACCTATACGGGCCTGAAGGTCTGAAAGTAACTCATCCTTGTCGTCTGAACTATAAAAATCGTCATGACTTAGAACTGACCAAGTGTGCTGAGCTAGTGTTTTGACCTGGATTTCACATGGAAAGTCCATAGTAGTTCCATGGTATGTAACTTTTAGGTCAATATTTATGTGAATGGCCCGGTAACCACTTGGGTAATTCTTGCGTTCTACATGGCAGCCTTCAGTCTCCCAAATGCTCTTGATCTCCTCAGCATCGGAAAGGTTCTTGCACACGATACATATTCCAACAGTGTCGCCGACGACAGTCAGAATATCCTTTGTATTCCTCACACCCCTCTTAATGCCTTTTTCAAACAGACGTTGCGGACTCTTAATTCTACTGCTGATATGAACAACCTTCTTATCTTGGGATCTGAGATTGTCCTGTAGAGACTGTACCATATAGCTATGCAGCCTTTGCTTAATCCTCTCAAATAAGCCCAAATGCTCTAGATACCAGGAATTGAAGTCTTTCTGATCCAATTCCTTCGTGCCCCCCATTCATCTTCTCGTGTTTAAGAATTGATTCGATAAAGAGTTGCTATATCCTGCCAGTTGTTGCGGTAATTTAGCGGATTGTACAAGATGTTCTCTGAGCACATCTGATAAGTTTCTAATCGGGACAGGCAACTCTCTCCCGTTCAGCGCATATCCTTTAGTGTGCGAATACCTCAACGAACGGGGGTGAGAGAGTGCAGAAGACCAATGCTCTCGGTGAGTCCTTTCAGTCAATACGTTATCTCTGGCGGCATAGAAAAGGGCAAGAAGTCCCGGCAGCAGTGCTTGACGTTCTGGACGCTCTTTACGCTGACAAAACCAAGCCTCTCTTGATACGCAAAATCAAGAAGGAAAACGGCTGGCGTTTAATTTTCAACATTCCTCCTGGGGTGTCTTTCAACGAACTCAAGAGAAAGCACGACTATTTCACCGATGCTACAAATGCCGTGGTGTTGTTCGAGAAAATCAACGGACACCTTCACCTTGAGATGCAGACCGCAGAACTGAAAGATCATTATCCCTACGCATGGAACCCCGAACAATACCCCAAACTCCACTTACCGTTACCGGTAGGCTATACTCCTTCAGGTTTAGGTGTTGCTGACCTCGCCGCAATGCCACATCTCCTTATAGCCGGACATCCGGGGGCCGGTAAGTCAAACTATCTTCACACTGTTGTGGCTAGCCTCCTCCTGCTGCCCAAGCCGGTCTATGTTTGCGTGGTGGACTTCAAAAAGTTGGAGTTTGCCTACCTCAAACAACGAGCCTTGGTAGTCACGGACATGGAGAATGCCCGAAACCTTCTGACCGCATTAAACAGAGAGATGGATTCCCGACTTGATGCCCTGGAAAAGGCAGGGGTCGTCAAGATCCAGGACTTTCAGGGTGAGATGCCTTTCATCGTCCTCGTGATTGATGAACTCGCCGAGATGATAGACGAACACTGCCAAAGCCAACTAAACCGTATCCTCAGACTAAGCCGTGCTGCCGGTATCTGTGTGGTGTGTGCAACCCAAAGACCTTCTTCAACCATCTTTGCGAAGTTCGGCGACAGCAAAGCCATGTTCGCTGCCAACCTCTGCTTTAAAGTAAGAGACGAAATCAATTCGCGCATGGTGCTGGACAATGACCGAGCGGCACACCTCCCCCAAATCCCTGGAAGGGGGGTGTTCCAGTGGGAGGACGAAACCGAAGTTCAATCAATGTTCCTACCAGTTAACCAGGCGAAAAAGATGCTTAGCAAAATTCAGTCCAGGCAGGTGAGCAGGCTTGAACGACAGGCAAAAAGGCTTCCACCGAGATAGGCGGATCATTGAAGAAGTAGAGCGGTGCCGGTGCCTAAACACCGAACAGATTCAAGCATTACTGTTTCCAATGCTATCGGGGAAGCGGAAATGTCAGATGAGAATGAAGCGGATTACCGACAGAGGCCGGTTGAAACGATGGAGATATGCCCTTGAGGAACCGTATGCCTACTATTCGGACTTGAATAACCGGGTGGAGCAACTTGAACACACCGTTCTGCTGAATTGGGTTTACGTCTGGCTAATTAAGAGGCTGAAGCCTTGGGAAAGACTACACTCCTTCTCCTATGAGGATGACTATGGTGTTCTCAGAACGGATGCTTTTGCTGCCGTGAAAAACACCGTCACCGGGGAATTTCGCTTCTGCTTCGTGGAGATGGATCGAACTACAAGCAACCGCTTTGACAAAGTGAGACTCTACAATGACCTCTATGAATCTGAGGGTTATGCAGAGTCCTGGTGGGTGTCGTTAACCAGGCGATACCCGCCCATCATTATCGCCACAACGAACACCCGAAGGAAACGCAAAATTGAAGAGGCTGTCCAATCCGACAACAGGAACGGTCTGGAGTTTCAAGTCTATCTTGTGGATGCCCTCCGGCAGGAGGTGGTCTAGTTGGGCAATACCTTGGTGCAGGGTGTCCTGGTCGCAATAGTGGGGGTCATATCCTGTTACACCGTTCGGGCTATGAGTGGCAAGGAACAATCTGATCTCATCAAGCTGGCAGTAATCTTAATCTTGTTGACCCTTGTGTTTCAGTCTTTGGGTGGCGTGATCGAGTGGTTCGCGGCGGCAGTCGCCCGAATCGAAAGCCGGTTTTCTTGGATTCCAAGATTCTAGAGGAGGGCTGAACGGTGAGGAAGGCTAGAAAGGCAATGGGGGTCTGCTTGGGGCTACTCGGTACAGTGGCGGTCTGGCCGGGGTTGGCAGAAGCTACGACGTTTGGTCAGTTGGCTAGTGCTACATTTGGACTGGGTGGGCCAGGAGCGGCAATACTTCAACTGCTACTGATTTGCATCGTGGTCTGGTTCTCAATGTATATGGCTACCGCTCTGAACAATGGTCAGGCTGCGGCGTTGATCAAGGTTACTGGTACATTCACCTGCCTCAGCATCATCGTCGGGTTGGCATGGGGTTTGCTCAAATCAATCTGTGCCTTTGCCGGGATTACGTTTTAGTGATCGTCTACCTGTTCGTTAATCTGTGGGTTTACCTGTTCACCTATCCGGTCGCTAGATGAACGGGTAAGCCCATATTTTTGCAATAATATCAGTAGTTCTTTCGAAGAAGAAGAGGGGAAAGGGGGGAAGAGTACGCCGGTCTCGGGGGAAAGGGGGGGGGGTAAAAAGCTCTGTAACCTAGCAATATTCGCAATTGCAAAAATCTTCAGAAATAAACCGTTTCATACCGAAAAGCTAATCTTAAGATTGTTCCAGCTTTTCCATTGATTTCTCATAGATTCTTCAAATTATTATCTTTTCCTTTGTTGACATTGTGTATTTTCGGTATGATTTCCATAACTTGACAAGTATCTACTAAGTTTTCTATACTGTATCAAAGCCGTTATTCGGCTAATTTCAAATTGAAAGGTGGTTAATTCATGGGTGCTATGGAGAGGATTATGGTCAATGTCTGGGACGACAACAGCGATATCCCTGTAATTAAGAAGGCATTCAGGGGGCGTTGGCTGGTAGGTGACATGGCAACTGAGGTGGATGGGTACATGGGTGGTATACGGTGGAGTGTTGCCCTTACCCAGGGTGAGAGGATTGCTATTTATTCAAGCAACCCACATTCCTTTGGAAAGCTTGAAGTGTATGAATCTCTCGAAGATGCAGAAGACGACTTACCAGAAGATGTTTACGCTGCTGTGGCTAGTCAGATTGATGAGAACTATGTGCAAGAGCTTGATATTTAGCAGTCTTACCTAAACAAAGTACGGTTGTGGCGTGGTTTGGTACGGATTCTTAGTTATAAGGAGGATAAATCTATGACTCAGATCAATCTGAATAAGAGTTTTTCCGGTATTCTCTTTTGGGAAGAAGTAAGGAATCAAATAGAAAAGCGACTTGAGGAAACCGGTGCTTTGCCCGTGGACTGGAGACTAAACATCTATCCCACCTTCGTCACTGATGAATTTGGAGAATATATGGCCGAAGCAAGAATTGAAAACAAAACCGTAAAGTTGTTCTTCCATCCTAATACGTTTGATGCTGAAATTAACAGTTTCGTTGAAGCGAATATCCTGGACGTGGTATATCAGATTATGGAAGAGCAGTCTAAAGAGCCAGCACTGACTTTAGTCTGAACCGGGGCAGAATGCCCGTCCGAGTGCCGGTAGACTATGCTCTTTTGGGTAGTGGCTGGAAGAGAATGAACTAATTGCGTAGAATGACCTTGGAAACAAAGAATAACCAAGTGAATTGAGCAGGAAAATGGAGTTACGGCAGGAAGGAGCGGTCTAAAATGAAAAGACTCGCATTGTTAATCATGGCGATTTGTCTCCTTGTGGCTGGTTGCGCTAACCCGCTGGGTGCGAATGATGCTGAAAAGGTGTTGAGGCAGTACTTTGAGTTTTGCCGCGATGCGAGACCCATACCTGTTTCAACCCCCATACGGCCATATGTAGAATTTCAGTTTAATGAAGAACAAGCTATTATGAGCGATAAGGTTTACAATGCAATTGTATTTGGGGAAGAAGTACCAAGTAGAAAAGACTTTGCTACTGCGTTTGTAATCCCGCTTATCGAGTATGACATCATTAGTACAGAGCAGGATGCCAACGGGAGAACCATCATTAAGGTGTCGGTTACAAAATATGAGGATGAAGAGTTTATTGGGGAAATACTCGGTGGATACTATGGGGATTTAGATATTGGCGTTGAACTCGAAGAAAGGCAAGATGAGATAGAAAGGTTCCTTGCAGACAAGTTAGTTGGGGACTTTGAGCGCAATTATCGGAATGCTTTTACCGTTAGCACGTTCAAAGACGAAGTATCCTATGTTCTGGAACGGGTTAATGGAGAGTTTAAGATCATATGGGACGAGACAGTTTCAGAGAGAGCCGAGAGGGAAAAAGCTGACGCGGAACAGATGGATGCTGAATGGAAGCAACAGATGCAAGAAGAAGCCGACAAGCTTGCCAAGGTACTCCCATATTTAAGTGTTGCGAAGGCTTCGGTAAAGGATTATCGGCCAGATGCATTCTTTGTAGAGGTTGTCGTCAAGAACAGGGGTGATATTCAGATTGGTTTTATGGACGGTCTATATTTAGAGATTGAATTACTTGACGAGAACGGGAAGGCTATATCAAGCGATAGGCATTTAATATCAGAGCTACAACCTAACTTCACCGAAAAAGCTCTTCTTTACTTTAAAGACCATGAAACCGTTGACTGGAGCGGCAAATACCGTTTAAGGATCGGCAACCAATACCACGACCTATATACCGAGTGGTTCTACTACTAGAGATTTGGGGAATAAAGACATATGGGTCGGGCGGCGGTTTGCTTGTCGAAAACGAATAAAGAGACTTGGGAACCGCTTTAGGACTTTGTATGAACTGATGGTAATTTGTATGAAACTATGGTAAAGTGGGATTGAACATAGGGGGTGCCTTATGTCCGATAAGCTTTTCACACCCGAAGAGGCTGCAGAATACCTCAAGGTTACTAGGCGAACAATCTACAATTGGTTGCTCAGCGGCAGATTACCAGGACAAAAGCTAGGCCCGAAACTCTGGCGCATTCGGAAACAAGACCTGGACGCCATGTTGAAAGGAAAGCAAGACTAGTAACCCCTTGGACAAGCACTGAGCAGGAGGAATGGTGCTAATGGCAAGTAAGATCAAAAAGCGAGTAGGGAAGACCGGCAAGGTCTCCTACCAGTTCACCGTAGACCTTGGAAAGGACATTGAGGGTAAGCGAAAGCAGAAGCTTGTAACCTGTGAAAGCCTGAGAGAAGCAAGACAAAAGCAGCGCGATATGGAGTCAGCGGTCAGTAATGGCACATTCTGTGACTGCAAAAAGATGAACCTGGCCGAGTACCTTAGATACTGGCTGGAGCAATACGCCAAGTCCAATGTAGAGCAGACTACCTATGGGCTATACAAACTGATAATCGATAAGCACCTAGTCCCCGCCATCGGAGCTATCCCCTTAGCAAAGCTTCAACCCGCTCACGTGCAGAAATACTACTCAGGTGCCCTTACCGGGGGGAGAAAGGATGGCAAGCATAAATTAGGTCGTTCTCTCTCGCCGACAACAGTCCTGCAGCACCACAGGATACTTCACAAAGCCCTAGATTCAGCAGTCAAGTGGGAGATAGTATCCCGAAACGTTTGCGACGCTGTAGAGGCTCCGCGTAAGCAGAAGAAGCAAATGCAGGTCTTGACAGAGAAACAAGTGGAAGTCTTGCTCAGTTCTCTCAATGGTCACTACTTGTATATGCCGACCTACCTAGCCCTGGCGACAGGCATGCGCAGGAATGAGATCTTAGCCTTAACGTGGGTAGACGTGAACCTCAAGGAGCGGACGCTAACAGTCCGACAGGCAGTGAAGAGTAGTCACGTTGAACAAGCCTATATAGGGCTTCCGAAGACAGAGAAGGGTAGACGGACAATCAACATTGCCCCTGAAGTGGTTAGGGAGTTCAAAAAACACAGCAAGGAACAGGCCAGGAATAAGCTTCAAGCCGGTGAGCTCTGGCAGGACAACAATCTAGTGTGCTGCCTGCAAAACGGACAAGCCATCGTTCCTTCGACCCTATCAACCTCATTTAGAAAAGTTGCAGAAAAGGCAGGACTGAAACTACGATTCCACGATCTGAGACACTCTTGTGCCTCTTTTCTGTTGAAGCTTGGTATCAACCCGAAGACCGTCCAAGAACTTCTAGGACACGAAAATATAGAAACAACCCTCGGTCTGTATTCACACCTTCTTCCAGGCGTTATGGATGAAGCAGCTTGTAAGCTAGCCAAGGCAGTTCTACCCACAAAGTGATAACGGAATGTGATAAAAGCCCGACTATGACCGGTCGGTGATAAAATTGTTATAAAAACGGTACTAAAATGGATATTGCAGGCAAACAAAAAGGCCCCCGATTCCGGGGAAGCCTTGATTTACTTGGTGCGGCAGAGAGGATTTGAACCTCCACACCCTTACGGGCACTAGAGCCTGAGTCTAGCGCGTCTGCCATTCCGCCACTGCCGCACCAAGTAAATCAAGGCTTCCCCGGAATCGGGGGCCTTTTTGTTTGCATGC
>JAHRFU010000002.1 GCA_019084485.1 Desulforudis sp.
CAGGATGTGCGCCTGCGCCAGATCGATCACGTGGATGTAGTCCCGCACACAGGTGCCGTCCGGTGTCGGATAGTCATCCCCGAACACCGTCACCTTCTCCCGCTTCCCCAACGCCGCCTGCAGCACGATCGGAATCAGGTGAGTCTCCGGGTCGTGGTCCTCCCCGATCTCCCCGCTCTCGTCCGCCCCCGCCGCATTAAAGTACCGCAGTGAAACGTAGCGCATCCCATACGCCCGGTCATACCACTCCAACATCTGTTCGAACATCAGCTTCGTCGCCCCATACACATTCACCGGCACCAGCGGATGATCCTCGGCAATCGGCACCGCCACCGGCTCCCCGTACACGGCTGCGGTCGAGGAAAACACGAACCGCCGCACCCCTTCTTCCCGGCACACCTCGAGCAGCGCCACAGCATCCACCACATTGCTGCGGCCATACTTGGCCGGGTCCACCATACTCTCGCCCACCAAGCTGTTCGCCGCCAAGTGCATCACCGCGTCCACCCCGCGCTCCCGCACCAGCCGCCGCACCACCGCCCTATCCCCACAGCTTCCTTTCACTAAAACCGAGGCCGGTACCGACTCCCGGTGTCCCTTGCTCAGGTCGTCCAGCACCACCACCGCTTTGCCCTGTGCCAGAAGCTCCTTCACTACGTGGCACCCGATGTAACCGGCACCCCCGGTAACCAGAATGCTCAATGTCCCGACATCCCTTCCATAGAATACCGCTCAGTCCAAGCGCGTATATACAGCATTATACAACAATGTGCAGCCGCCCCTCCCACCCCACAGCAGGAAAACACTCACCAAATGTAGAAACATATTACTCCAATTAACCAGATTGGAGCTGACCGCTCTCGTGAAAGTCTCCATCATCGGCACCGGCTACGTCGGCCTCACCACCGCCGTCGCCCTCGCCTATATTGGTCACGAGGTCCACTGCATCGACCAGAACCCCCAGGTGATCGAAAGCCTGTCCGACGGGCGCGTGCCCATCCACGAGCCCGGCATTAAAGAACTGCTCGCCATGCACCTGCCCCTCTCCTTCGGGGGATGGGACAGCTTTGACCCCCAGTCCGACGTTGTCTTCATCGCTGTCTGCACCCCCTGTAAACCCAACGGCGACGCCGACCTGACCTACGTCGAAGCCGTAGCCGCCGAAATCGGCCGCAGAATGGACGAAAAGCCCTACCTTACCGTAGTGGTCAAATCCACCGTCCCCCTAGGCTCGGCCCGGCGTGTGGAGTCCATCATCACCGCCGCCCTGCGGGAGCGGCAGATCAACACCCGCCTGGACGTAGCCTCGAACCCCGAATTCCTGCGCGAAGGCTCCGCCCTGTACGACACCTTCTACCCGGACCGGATCGTGGTCGGGGCGAACAAGACATTCTCCGCCAACGTCCTGCGCGAACTGTACACCCCGATCCTGGAGCAGACCTTCGCCCATCCGGCAGGCGTTCGCGAGCCGCAGACGAACAAGCTCCCGGTGTTCATCACCACCACCGCCACCAGTGCGGAGCTGATCAAGTACGCCGCCAACGCCTTTCTGGCCATGAAGATTTCCTTTATTAATGAGTTCGCCGGACTCGCCGAGCACGTGGGCGCGGACATCACCGAGGTGGCCCGGGGGATCGGCCTGGACGAACGGATCGGCATGCGCTACCTCATGGCCGGTGCCGGCTGGGGTGGCAGCTGCTTCGGCAAAGACGTCAGCGCCATCCTGCACGCCGCCCAACAATACAACTACGACATGTACCTGGTGGACGCCGCCGTCAAAGCGAACCTGCGCCAGCACGAGTCCATCGTGAAGAAACTCCAGACCCTGCTGAAGGTCATCCGGGGCACCACCATCGGCATCCTGGGCATCTCCTTCAAACCAAACACCGACGACACCCGGGACGCCCCCTTTCTGGCCGTCGCCAAACGCCTGGTCGACCTCGGCGCCACCGTCAAGGCGCACGACCCGGTGGCCATCCCCACCCTTAAACAGAAGCACCCAGATCTAAACGTAATCTGCTGCGACACACCCGAACAGGTCGCCGCAGACTGCGACGCCCTGGTGCTGCTCACCGAGTGGGACACCTTTCGCCACCTGGACTACAACGCCCTCGGTCAGTTGATGCGGCAGAAATTCATCGTGGACGGCCGGAATGCCCTGAACCCAGAAGCCCTCCACAAAGCCGGATTCACCTACGTGGGGGTGGGTCGCTAATGCTTAACCAACAACGAAGAATCGCCGTCACCGGCGGCGCCGGATTCATCGGCAGCCACCTGATCGACAGCCTGATCAGTGAAGGACACCACGTGCTGTGCATCGATGAGTTCAACGACTACTATGACCCGCAGATTAAGTGGGCCAACATCGCCGCCCACAAAGACATCCCTCGGTTCACCCTGACCCAGTCCGACATTCGGAACCGAAACCAAATGCGCCAACTGTTCAACCAACACCACCCGGAAATCGTGATCCATTTAGCCGCCCGTGCCGGCGTCCGCCCGTCCCTGAAAGACCCCTTCCTCTACCACGAGGTGAACATCACCGGCACCTTAAACCTATTGGACGCCGCCGTAAACACCGGCGTAGACAAATTCATCTTCGGCTCCTCCAGCTCCGTGTACGGCATAAATGAAAAGGCCCCCTTCTCTGAAGAGGACCCCCTGCTCACCCCGATATCTCCCTACGCCGCCACCAAACTAGCGGGCGAGGCCCTGAGCCACTCCTTTGCCCATTTGCACAAAATGCCCACGGTCTCCCTAAGGTTCTTCACCGTCTACGGCCCCCGGCAGCGTCCGGACCTGGCCATCCACAAATTCGCCCGCCTGATCACAGACGGAAAACCGATCCCCGTCTACGGCGACGGCACCACCAGAAGAGACTACACCTACATCGACGACATCATCAAAGGCGTCAGAGCAGCTATCAACTACGACCCGCCGAACCACTACGACGTCTTCAACCTGGGCAACTCCCAGACCGTAGAGCTAAGAGAACTGATCTTCCTTCTGGAGGAAACCCTAAGCAAGAAAGCGATCATCGACCGCTTGCCCGAGCAGCCCGGCGATGTTCCCCAGACCTGGGCCGACACCGAAAAAGCCGGTCGCCTCTTAGGCTTCCGGCCGAATACCCTGTTCCGGGAAGGATTGTCGAGTTTTATCCGATGGCTGAGGAATGGTTTGTAACAACTGGCTACTCCAACAACCAACCGAGTCATCTTCTCTGGAACTCGTGACTTTGTACAGACTTAACCGCTTCTTCGGTTGTCTCTACTATTGAAGCCACCGATAGCCCATATGCTGAGCGTAGATATTCTTGGTCACCGACTTCACATGAAAACCGGTCCTGTAGTCCAATCATTTTCAAAACCGCCCTGCGACGGGGCATCTCCGCCATTACCTCTGCAACAGCCCCTCCTAGGCCCCCAAGAATGTTGTGTTCCTCAACGGTAACGACCAGACTGCAGGTCTCAGCAATGCGCTGAATGGTTGTCCGGTCGATCGGTTTAACGGTATGAACACTGTAGAGGGCCACCTTATACCCTCTTTCAGCTAGAGTCTGTCTGGCATCGTAGGCATTTTTAAGAATTCCTCCAGTAGACATTATGGCGATGTCATTTCCGTCAAACAGTTGGAGAGCCTTTCCTATCTCGAACATTCGCAGAGAGTCATGAACTCTTGGTTCTCCGCCTCGCCCCAGTCGTAGATAGCACGTACCGGGTGATCTGTATATGGCACGTGTCGCGGCAGCAACCTCCACTGTATCTCCGGGTGCAACAACAGTGATCTCGGGGAGAGCTCTCATTATAGCCAAGTCCTCTGTGGCGTGGTGGCTTACTCCAAGTGCTCCGTAGCAGAAGCCTCCTCCAATCGAGACGATCTTGACATTGGCTTTGTGGTAGCAGGCGTCATTTCGAATCTGTTCTAAACAGCGCAGCGTTGGGAAGTTACCAATCGAATAGGTGAAGACCACCCTTCCCTCAAGGGCCATCCCTACCGCTACACCTGTCATATTCTGCTCGGCTACTCCAATATTAAGGAATTGTCTTGGAAACTCCCTTGCGAACCCTGTGAGTACTCCAAATCCAAGATCACCAGTAATCAGGACGACGTTCTGATCTTGTCTCGCAATTTCGGTTAGTGTTCTTACAAACTCATCTCTCATCTTTCGAAATTCCCAATTCCATCATTGCTTTCTCGTATTCTTCTCCCTGGGGACTGCGGTAGTGCCACAGGACGGAATTCTCCATAAAGGATACTCCCTTGCCTTTAACCGTGTGGGCGATAACACACACCGGCTGACTGTTCTCGGCCGGATCGACATCCAGGGCCGTAGCCAGGGCGTCATGGTCATGGCCTTCGACCTCTACGACCTTCCACCCAAAAGCACTCCACTTATCGGCGAAAGGTTCCAAGCGAAGCGTCTCCTCCACGGTAGCCAGACTTTGGAGCTTGTTGTAATCCACCACAGCGATTAGATTGGATAGTCTATGATGTGCGGCAAACAACACTGCCTCCCAGATCGAACCCTCATCACATTCCCCATCACCAAGTAAAACATAGACCCGGTGTGGCTGCGAATCAAGCTTGGCAACATAAGCCATCCCCGCACCGACTGAGAGCCCATGTCCAAGCGATCCCGTAGAAAGCTCGACACCAGGAATTCCAATATGTGATACGTGACCGGAGAGTCTGCTTCCATTTGCATAATGAGTACTAAGATCACTAACTGAGAAGTATCCTGACTCCGCGAGTGCGGCATATACCCCTGCACCTGCGTGTCCCTTGCTCAAAATGAACCGATCCCTCTCAGGCCATCTCGGATCCTCTGGACGTTTTTTGATCACCGCTCCATAAAGGACGGCCAGGATGTCAGCCATTGACAGGACTGCACCAACATGCGAACTCTTTCCCAGGTGAGTCATACGAACTGCATGTCTGCGGATGTTAAGTGCCAGCGCCTTGCTTTCCATTGGTATCTCCTTTACAATTCAGACAATCGGCCCATACCTTCCCGAACCGCGTTAAGTGTCTCCCACTTCTTGCAGAAGCAGAAACGAACCTGTGTCAAACCTTTCCCCGGGTCCGAGTAAAAAGAAGATCCGGGAACTG
>JAHRFU010000022.1 GCA_019084485.1 Desulforudis sp.
CCACTTTAATGATCGGCACATCCTTTATCCTTAAGTCTACATCGTCTTGGGTCATGGGGCTAAACCTTAATGAAACATTCCTTGAGACAAGCTGACCGTTCTTTATCAGTTCGTTATCATCCAGATAAATACGGGCAGCAGACTTAACTGTGGAGACTAAGGGCACTGATTCCGGATCCGGATCAAGTTTCACACCCGAAATCGTATCACCAACCAGGTCCAACTTATAACCATCCTCGCGGGCCGCTTCCAACTCATCCACCACTGCTTCCATCGCTAAACGGGCTTCATGCAGGTTTCTACGTTCTTCGTTTGAATCCCCGAATAGGCGCAGTTGCCCACCTAATACACTGGTAATGATCACTAAGACGATCGCAAAGATGCCCAGTGCGATCATCAGTTCAAGTAAGGTGAAACCTTGTTCGCCCTGATTTCTATCTGCAAAACTCATTACCGCACGCCCCATTTAACTCCATAAAGGTGTTCATATACGGGTGATCATACCACTTCACCAGGAGCCTCCAGCTGTATTGTCCGTTAATCGCTTACAATACTAACCTCAATCGTGCCAGCATCTATTGAGGCGAGCACTTTTTGGTCCAGTGCGCTTAACATGTTAAATCCGCCTACCGTCAAATCCTCTATTTCAACAAAGCCAGGGTTATTCTTAAAGAAGTCATCCGGCTTTTCCCGTGCGACTTCCATCACAATTTCCACCGCGGCGCGACCCCAGTATACCCTCTGCAGTTCATCCCGGTTATCAGCGGCCAATCTAGCAGCTACGCTGGTCATCTGCACGGCGAAGACCATAAAAAAGAGCAGCATCCCTAATCCAATCATAATTTCCAGAAAGGTGAAACCCTGCGTTCCAGTGGGACGTGTGTGCCCCATCAGTATACCACCTCAACTCTTCCTGTTTTGCCATAGACTGTAACCCCGGCCCGCGTACCATCGGCAGCCTTTAGCCATATGGCCACATCATTAGCACCTGGACTGCCGTCACTGTTAAAGCTAAGTGATGACGGAACGGGATCCACGGGATCCCATTGCGTACCGGACGCAAGGGTCTGAGTTTTAATTACGGAATTGTTTATCTTTATCTCATAACCTGCAGAAGAAAACTCAACTTCGCTGGCGGTCTGCTCCGTTCTTGCTAACTGTCTCGCATACATCAGGTCGGCCTCGAGTTGTTGGACAGCCTGCTCAAGACGGGCATCGTCCAGGGCCGGCCTGAAGTTGGGGATAGCAAAAGCCAGGATTACGGCAATAATGCCGATTACCAGCATTAATTCCAGGAGTGTAAACCCGCGCTCCGATTGCTTCAATGGACAGCACCCCGTTATTTGATGTTACCGATCAAATCAAAGAGCGGCATCATCACGGAAAGAACCACCGTTCCGATGACACCACCCATTACCAGGAGCATCACTGGCTCCATTAGCGTCAGCAGCTGTGCGATACCAGCCTGGGATTCGCGGTCATAGTGCTCAGCCATCTGAGCCATGATGTCGTCCAAGCTCCCGGTCTCCTCCCCGATGCGCATCATCTGGATCGCCATGGGATCAAAGAATTTGGCCCGATCAAGTTCTGTGGCCAGGCTTTCCCCCCGCTGGATGCCATCTGCGGCAAAATCCACCGCCTGTTCGGCCACAGCGTTTCCCGCATTCTGACGGATCAGCTCCAGCCCGGTGAACAACGGCATGCCGCTCCGAAAAACAATGGCCGCCGTCCGGGCAAAACGGGCCGTGGTCATATTCAGTAGCACCGGCCCCAAAGCGGGCAGGCGGCAGAAAACCCGATCCCGGTGTAACCGGCCCTTGGGAGTGGCAGTAGAAGTCTTATAAAGAATGAATAATCCGATGCCAGTGGCCAGGATTAGCAAGGTGTTAGTCTGGATGAAGTGGGAAATGCCGAGGACAAATTGGGTAAGCGGCGGGAGCTCGGCACCCGAGCCGGCAAGCAGGGTCTCAATCTGTGGAATGAGGTAGGTAAACACAAAGAACAACAGCGCTACCGAAACCAGCATCAACATCACGGGGTAAACCATGGCACTCTTGATTTTCTTCCGAATCGCCGTCTCCTGTTCATAGTACTGGGCCATACTGACAAAGATCTCATCCAGGTTACCCGAAGCCTCACCCGTGGAAACCATCCTGGCCAGAAGGGCGGGTATCCGGCTTACCGTGCTGGACATGGATTCGGACAGGGTTCGTCCGGTCTGCACCTCACGGTGCATCCGCGCGGCCTCCTCCCGCATCAGGCGATCAGGCATCTGGACCTGGAGAATCTCCAGCCCCTTCATAATGGTTACACCGGCTCTCAGCACTAGGGACATCTGTCGGCAGAACAGGGCGAGGGAGGCGGTGCTTACCTTGGGCCGGTATTGCAGGCGGGCTGAAACGCCCGAACTGCGGGCCGTAATCTTAATCGGCAACAGCCCGCGTTCACCCAGGGAATCGGCCACCATTGCCGCAGTGTCCGCCGTAAAGGACCCTTCGTAATAACGCCCTTCCCGATTCATGGCCATATACCGATATTCGGACACTCGGACCCCCCCGGCTGTTCCTTTAGTAGATCTGGGTCACACGCAGGGCTTCCTCCAGTGAGGTGATCCCGCGCAAGACCTTATCACGACAATCATACCACAGTGGGGCCATACCGTGAGCGACAGCGACTTCCCGAAGCTCGTCAGTAGAAACACGTTTGTTGATCATCACCCGCAGGTCACGGTCAACTTCCAGGATCTCAAAGACCCCGGTCCGTCCCTGGTAACCGGTTGCGCTACAGGTCGTACAACCCCGCCCCCGAACCAGGGTTACCGGCGCGTCGCCGGAAAGATCCAGAAGCTCCCGTTCACGGGCATCGGCCTCATACTCTTCCCGGCAGTCCGGGCAAACCTTGCGAATCAGCCGTTGGGCGATTACTCCGGCCAGGGCCGAGGCAACTAGGTAGGGTTGGATGCCGATGTCCATAATTCGGGCCACTGCCGAAGGCGCGTCGTTAGTGTGCAGAGTACTCAGTACTAAATGTCCGGTAAGGGCGGATCGTACCGCAATCTCCGCAGTCTCATCATCGCGAATTTCACCGACCATTATGGTGTCGGGATCCTGACGCAACAGGGTACGCAGACCGCTGGCAAAGGTAAGGCCGGCCTGAATGTTGATCTGCGTTTGGGAGATGCCTTCCATATCGTATTCTACGGGATCTTCCAGGGTCACGATGTTTTTGTGCTTGGCATCCAACTCCGAAAGCATGGAGTATAAGGAGGTGGTCTTACCACTGCCAGTCGGGCCGGTTACCAAAATGATCCCATAGGGCCGGCCGGCCAGCCGGTTGAAGCGCTCTTTGTCCGCATCACTCAGACCAAGATGCTCCTTACCCACCAGGAATGAACCCCGATCCAGAACCCGGATCACCACTTTTTCCCCGTAGGTAGTGGGCATGGACGAAACACGCAGGTCGATCTTCCGGTTGTCGACCAGAACCGCCACCTTGCCATCCTGCGGCAGGCGCTTCTCGGCAATATTCATATTGGCCATGACCTTGATCCGGCTGACCACGGAACTGTGCACCCGGATATCGGTGGCCAGCACCTCGTGCAGCACCCCGTCCACGCGGGTTCTAATCTGCAGCTTGGCGGGCTTCGGTTCAATATGAATGTCACTGGCACGACTGCGCGCCGCGTTTTCAATAATGCTGTTCACCAGACGCACCATGGGTGCACTCTCAACGTCCAGAGCAACGGCCGCAGCCGCCGCGGCGACTTCATCACCGGCCACCTGAATCGCAGCCCGGGCGATATCCTCCGCAGCCTGGTCGGCGACGCGCTGCTGGCCGAACACCCGGTCGATGGCCTCGACGATGTCACGCTCGGAAGCGACCAGAGGGGTAACCGCCGTGCCCGCGATGAGGCGCACGTCCTGAATAGCCACCCAGTCCAGCGGGTCCTTCATGGCGACCAGCAGCTTACCGTCGGCCACCTGCACCGGAATCAGTACGTGCCTCCGGGCCAGGTTTTCCGGCACCCGGTTTGCCGCCTCGCTGTCCAGCGGTGCCCGGCGCAGGTCAATGCTGCGGATCCCGAGGTGTCCCTCGAGCACCGCAGTCAACTGGTTCTGGCTGATGAACTTCTCGTTCACCAGCACCTCACCCAGGCGCACACCGGTGCGCTTCTGGATGTCCAGCGCCTGTTTCAGTTGTTCCTGGGTAATAGCGCCCGCCTGGACGAATAAATCGCCCAGGCGGGGCTTCTGGTTATTGGCCATGTTGGATGCTGCCTTCAGTACTGAGATAGACTAACTGCCCCACTTCACCGTAATCGCACCACCGGCGATGGCCATCCCGTTCCTGTCATAGGGAGTGATGGTAATGTTGGCAGGGGCCCCGTCTGCAACTTGTACCCAGATGCTTCCCTTGTTAGTTGCGGCGGTAGCGGGTGCTGCCGACGCAGAGACGACAACGGCTACAGTTGCGGGTAATGTTGCTGCTGCGCCTGTTTTCAGAGTAAACGGATTCTGTACCGGGCTGGCAGATGCAGCACCACCACCGTTTATCTTGCTGATCAAGGCAGTGCGAAGAGTATCCCCTGCTGTATACCTGTGGCTCATTCCTTCTGTCAGACCCTGTACGATCCGGGCGTTTACTTCTACGCCTGCTTCCTTCGCGCTGTCTTGAACCAGACCCGACCGGGGAATCAGTACCGTTGCAAGAATAGCGATAACAGCAATAACAATCATCAACTCAATCAGGGTGAAACCGCGCTGACCTTTTAGTCTCTTAAACATTTCGGGTATCCTCTCCTTCTTAAAATACATGGTTAGTAATGGAAGACACGAACAGTAAATCAAGCCTAACTGTCCATATACCACTCCCCTTGAAGAAATAGAGATCCAAAAGCTACTACTGCCAGAAACTGAGATACCATTTAACCAACTGACTGCCCCACAACAAAGCCGCTATTCCCCCCAAGGCCAGGTACGGACCGAATGGAACCGCGTCTTTACGGCCCTTTAGGCCGGTGACCAGAAGGAATATGCCAAAAACGCCGCCGACCAGAAACGCCAGGAACAGAGCCACGGCCACGTTTTGAAGCCCGAGGTAAAGGCCCATCAGGGCCGCCAGTTTAATGTCACCACCGCCCATTCCCCCGCGGGACACCACCGCGATGACCAGTAGAAACAGCCCGGCCGCCACAAAGCCAGCCAATCCCGACCAAAGGGTAGGCCAAGATTGCAGGGCGACCAGCGGGAGACCCAGAACCACACCGACGATCACGATCTTGTCCGGGATGATCCGGTGGTGAATGTCGATCACCGTTACCGCAACCAGAACGGACACAAACACCCAGCCGGCCAGAGTCTCCCAGGCCACTCCGAACCGCAGTAAGACCAGTGCAAACAAGACGCCCGTAATGAATTCCACCAAGGGGTACTGCCCGGAGAAAGGCTCACCACACCGTCTACACTTGGCCCTCAAGTAGAAGTAACTCAGTATCGGTACCAGATCCACCAGGCCCAGCTTTTCCCCGCAGGCAAAGCAGTGTGAAGGCGGGGAAACAACGGACTGCCCGGCCGGAATCCGGTATATACAAACATTCAGGAAGCTACCGACACTGGCCCCCAGCGTAAACACCAGTAGCATCTCCAAAACCATTTACTTACCTCTCAAAACAACAATAACCCAAAACGCCTTAATTACTTAGGAGCTTTGGGTTTCTCATTCCTAAGGCAACCCGGCCGCCTTGGACAAAGTCCTTAAGGCCCGTGGTTTTGCGTCCCCCCCTTTCGGGGAGTTTGCCTTTGGTTATGTATATATATTTAATATTATACTAGACATGTTCTAGTTAGCAAGACAAAACATGTCCTAAGAAGAAATAATTTACACTTATACTGGATTGGAGCGAAACACCGTGTCAGTGAAGTTACATCACCGGGGCCGTATTTGAAACTATCAGGTAACAC
>JAHRFU010000099.1 GCA_019084485.1 Desulforudis sp.
ACATCGGCCGTAATCAGATCCGCTTTCACCGGAAGGGACTCCGGATCAAGATAACGGACGTTGGTCCTTTCTATCACCGTTACCCGGGGATCATTGCGCCTTGCAGGCCGGTGCCAATCACGTCATCGCCGTAGACGTGGGGTACGGGCAACTCGCCTGGAAGCTGCGCAATGATCCCCGGGTAACGGTGATAGAAAGGACCAACGTCCGTTATCTTGATCCGGAGTCCCTTCCGGTGAAAGCGGATCTGATTACGGCCGATGTCTCGTTTATTTCATTGTCCAAAATACTACCTAAACTCAACCAGTTGTCCAAGGATGTGGCGGAGTATGTACTCTTGGTTAAACCACAATTTGAGGCCGGCCGGGACAAAGTCGGAAAGAAAGGCGTGGTACGCGACCCTGACGTACAGGTTGAGGTTTTAGACCGGCTGGTCGGTGAGGTTAATAGTTTAGACTGGTCGGTCAGAGGGTTGACTCACTCCCCGATTCGAGGTCCTCAAGGGAATATTGAATATCTTATATATGCGTCAAAGGGCATAACGCCGGTGCAGTTTAATACCGAGCAGATTGACCGTGTGGTGAAAGAAGGCCACAAGGCGTTCATGCTGTAACAAGTCTTGCTGTTTTCGTCAAATTGATCAATTTCTGCATGATAGGGTGATCGTATTTTGAAGTCGGTCGCGCTGATGGTTAACCGCCATATTGCGGGCGAACAGGTGAAACCGGTCGTGAAACGTATTCTAAAGTGGCTTGAGATGCGGGGTGCTTCAGCCTGCATTTTGGACGCTAGCCATTGTGCGGGTGAGTGCCCGGTCTGTCCGGAGAATGTTCTCGAGAACGTGGAACTGGCAATGGCTCTGGGTGGTGACGGTACGGTGTTAAGTACCGCACGGATGGTAGCGCCTGCCGGGGTGCCGATCCTGGGTGTTCGCCTGGGGCAGTTGGGTTTTCTCAGTGAGATCGAGCCGGCTAACCTTGAAACGGCCCTGGAAAGGCTGGAGCGGGGGACGTACTTTCTGGAGGAGCGCCGGATGCTGGAGGCGACCGTAATGCGTGAGGGTCAGGTGGTCTATTCCGGCATCTGCTTGAATGACGTGGTGGTTTCCAAGGGGGTGTTACTCCGTCCGGTGGAGATCGGCCTCGGCATTGACGATGAAAGGGTAACTGCCTACTATGGGGATGGACTGATTGTGTCCACTCCGACCGGGTCTACCGCCTATTCGCTGTCGGCAGGAGGTCCGCTTCTGGCACCCGACGTCAACGCAGTGGTAATCACACCGCTTTGCGCACACAACCTGTTTGCCCGTCCCATAGTTGTGGGTTTGGATGATATCATCAGGGTTGTACTCATCAAGAGCCAGAAGGGAACAATGTGCATCCTTGATGGTCAGGAGAGCTATTTGCTAGACGAAGGAGACGAGATTCTGATTCAGGCTTCACCGGATGTGGCCCGCCTGGTACGGTTCACCAGGTGGAGTTTCTTTCACGTGCTGCGCGAGAAGCTGGGGACCAGAGATGCCTAGAGGTCTGGCCGGAGTTGTGGAGTGGACCCAGATGCTCATCAGCGATGCGGCAGGCCCCAGTTGAGTGGTAGGTGATTGTGAGAGAACGGGGTGAGCGAGAATGAAGACAAAGCGCCAACAGAAGATACTGGAAATGGTCAGGGAGAACACTATCGCCACCCAGGAAGATCTGGTTCGCGAGCTGCGTGCTGCGGGATTTACGATTACCCAGGCCACGATTTCTCGGGACATCAAGGAGCTCGGTCTGGTCAAGGCTACAACAGGAAGTAAGACGCGTTATGTGGCACCGGGGGAGAAGATCGGCGGGGTGGGTCAGGATCGTCTAATGCGGGTCTTTCGAGATAACGTCTGGGAAGTGGAAGCCGGTGACAACCTGGTGGTCATCAAGACGCTGCCTGGTGCGGCTCCGAGTGTAGCTTCCGCTATCGACGGAGCAAAACTGCCCGAAGTTCTGGGCACCGTAGCCGGAGACGACACCATTTTCGTCGCCATTCGCTCCAGGCAGCAGGCAGCGGGAGTCGTACGGCGTTTTACGGAAATGCAGAGAGGGTGAGGATGAGTGCTGCAAAGACTCTTGGTCAGGAACTTTACCCTAATTGATGACATGGCAATTGAGTTTTCTCCCGGGCTGAACGTCCTCACCGGTGAAACCGGTGCAGGCAAGTCCCTGCTTGTCGATGCTCTCCAGGTCGTTCTTGGCAGGCGGGCTTCTGCCGATCTGGTTAGAACGGGATGCGAGAAGGCAGTTCTTGAAGCGGTGTTTGATTTTGATAATGATCCTACCTTGCGTAGCCGGCTGGTGGGGGACGGCTATGAGCTGGACGATGGGCTTCTGGTACTGACCAGGGAGATCTGGCGCAGTGGTCGGAATGTGTGTCGGGTGAACGGAATGACCATCACCGTGAGTGCGATGCGCGATGTTGGTGAGTGTTTGGTCGATTTTCACGGGCAAGGAGAACAGCAGTCACTGCTCCGAGAAAACCGACACCGGGATTTCCTGGATCGGTTCGGAGGAGGCGAGGTGCTCACGCAACGGGGCTTGGTCGAAGCGGTCTACCAGGAATGGGCGGCTGCATGTGTCCGGCTCGAGGAGCTTCAGATGGGGTCACGGGAAAGAGCGCGCAAGCTGGACATACTTCAGTATCAGATTGAGGAGATTGACTGTGCCGGACTAACCGTAGGCGAGGATCGGAAGCTCGAAGAAGAACGACAACTGCTCACCAATGCCGGTCAGATCTCCCGATTGACGGCTGAAGCCTACGAGGCCTTGTACGGGGGAGAAGGCCCCATGCCGGCAGGGGTGGATCGATTGGGTGTGGCTGCGACTGCGCTAACCCAACTCGGACATATTTACCGGGATGCGGAGGAGATCAGCGAGCATCTTAATAGTGTACTGGCCGAAGTTGACGACATTGCCCGACGCATCATTAACCTGCGCGACAGAGCCGAGTTTAACCCGGTTGTCCTTGAGACCGTTGAAGAAAGGTTGGCCATCCTGCGCCGGCTAAAGCAAAAATACGGCGATACAATAGAAGCTGTTCTGTCTTTCCGGGATACGGCTGATGCCGAAAGGGCGGAATTGGAAGAGGGAAATGTTGAGACAGGGGGTCTGACCCAGCTGGTGGCCCAGCTGGCAGAACGGTGGCGGGAAGAGGCCGCTGTACTCAGCCGGATGAGGACGGAAGTTGCTCAGCGGTTTTGTGCCGGGGTGGTGCGGGAACTGGCTTTCCTTGAAATCGGTAATGTGGAATTCCAGGCTCAAATGACGCCACACGAAGGGATGAGCCCCGGCGGAGCGGAGACAGTCATCTTTCTCTTTTCCGCTAATGCCGGTGAAGAGGCCCGTTCTTTATCCAAAATCGCTTCTGGTGGGGAGCTTTCACGCGTGATGCTGGCCCTGAAAACCTTGTTATCCGAGGTAGACGACGTTCCAACCCTGGTTTTCGATGAAGTGGATGTCGGGGTGGGCGGCCGGGCTCTGCAGGCTGTTGGCGAGAAGTTGGCTGACATCGGATCCCAGCGGCAGGTGTTATGCGTTACTCACGCCGCGCACGTGGCCTGCTACGCCCAAAAACACTTACTCATCCGCAAGGAGACCAGTTCTGGTCTTACGCGGACGGTCATTGACATCCTGGAAGGGGAAGACTTGCTGGATGAGCTGGCCAGAATGGTCGGCGGCCGCGAAGTCACGGAGAACACCCGGAGACTGGCGCGGGAATTGAGGGGCCGCGGAAATGGGATACAAGGCATTTAAGAGGGGTATTTCGGGGTTTGGGGAGGCCGCCGGTACGACCATCTACCGGGAAGTGTTGCCACAAGGCCGGTAGTGAGTTATAATCATGTAAGTTTTCACAGGGGGGAAAGTTTTTTGCTCTCCAGAGAAGTCGTGGATCACGTGGCATTATTGGCAAGGCTGGAACTTAGCGAAGAGGAAAAAGAGCGGTACACCACACAGTTATCCAATATCCTGAGTTATGCGGAGCGTCTGCAGGAACTGGATACTGGCGATGTGACGCCGATGGCTCACGTCCTGCCCCTCCAAAACGTTTTCCGCCATGATGTGGTTGGTGAGCACCTGCCTTCGGAAGACACACTGGCCAATGCGCCTGACAGACAAGGCAATAACTTCAAGGTTCCGCGAATCATCTAGGTCTATCCCCACTTCCAGAGGATATTCCCGTTTCCTATGGACATGTCATCGTCGACAGTCTTGATCATACGAGCACATCGCTGGGAAAGTATTCAGAGAAGACTCTTGATTGAATGGGGTCTTTTACAGGAGTGATATGGTATTTGGAACTCTGTGAACTAACCGCGAATGAACTGCACCGCATGCTGACCGGTAAGGATGTTCGGGCTGAGGAAATCTGCCTGTCTGTGTTTAGGCGGATTGATAAAACGGAGGATCAGGTCAAGGCCTATCTGGCACTGCACCCGGAAGAGGCTCTGGAGCAGGCGCGGGCAGTCGATCGGAAGATCGCTAAGGGTGAAGAGATTTCACCGTTGGCCGGCATCCCCATTGCTCTAAAGGATAACCTTTGCACCAAAGGTCATCGAACCACCTGTGCCTCCAAGATTCTTTACAACTTTGTACCTCCCTATAATGCCACTGTGGTCGACAAGCTGAACGGGCAAGACGTGGTGATTATCGGAAAGACGAACATGGATGAGTTTGCGATGGGCTCGTCGACTGAGAACTCAGCCTATCAGCAGACATGTAATCCTTGGAATCCAGACTGTGTACCCGGCGGTTCCAGCGGTGGATCTGCTGCCGCAGTAGCGGCCGGGGAAGCGATTTGCGCCCTTGGATCCGACACCGGAGGATCCATCAGGCAGCCTGCGGCGTTCTGTGGAGTAGTCGGCATGAAGCCGACATACGGCACGGTATCACGGTACGGACTAGTGGCCTTCGCGTCCTCACTCGACCAGATCGGCCCGCTTAGCAAAGATGTCACTGACTGTGCCTTGATGCTGAACGCGATCTGTGGTCACGACCCCATGGACTCCACTTCAGTACCCACGGAGCTCCCTGACTATCGAGAGGCACTAGTCACTGATATCGATGGTTTTCGGATTGGAATACCCGCAGAGTACTTTGCAGCAGGGCTGGACGACCACGTTCGGCGGGTCATCGAAGAGGCCATCACCGTGCTGGAGCAGCGGGGGGCGAGGGTTGAGGAAACCACCCTTCCCCATACTGAATACGCCCTGCCTACCTATTACATCATCGCCCCGGCAGAGGCCAGTTCAAACTTGGCCCGGTACGACGGGGTTCGCTACGGATACCGCGTGGAAGACGCCAAAGACGTATTGGACATGTTCTCCCGGAGCCGCAGTCGGGGGTTCGGCGCGGAGGTCAAGCGACGGGTGATGCTGGGGACTTACGCGCTGTCAGCCGGGTACTACGATGCTTACTACTTAGAGGCTTTAAAGGTTAGAACCCTGATCCGGCGTGATTTCGAGCGCGCCTTTGAGAAATATGACTGTTTGATCTCACCCACTACACCGAGCACGGCGTTTAGGTTCGGCGAAAAGGTTGATGACCCGGTTACGATGTATCTGTCCGACGTCTTTACCCTGGCTGTGAATTTGGCAGGGCTACCGGGCGTCTCGATTCCAGCGGGATTTGTGGACGGGATGCCGGTTGGCCTGCAGTTCATCGGCAAACCCTTTTCGGAAAGCACGCTTTTGAGGGCAGCGTACACATTTGAGCAAAGCACCACTCACCACTTGAAGCGGCCGTCGCTGACCCCGGAGGTGGAGTAGGATGAACAAGTATGAGCCCGTAATCGGGTTGGAAGTACACGTAGAGTTGCAGACTGCCTCAAAGATCTTCTGCCATTCATCTACTACCTTCGGCGGTGACCCGAACCACCACGTGTGTCCGGTTTGCCTGGGCCTGCCCGGCACCTTACCAGTCTTAAACCGAAAGGTGGTCGAGGCGGCGATAATGATCGGTCTGGCCCTGAACTGTTCGGTGGCCCGGTTCTGCAAGTTTGACCGTAAGCACTATTTCTATCCCGATCTGCCTAAGAACTATCAGATATCGCAGTACGATCTGCCCATTGCCGACAACGGTTACCTGGAAGTACAAGATGAGGACGGTAATCCGGTCCGTGTCGGTATCACCCGGGTACACATGGAGGAGGATGCCGGAAAGCTGGTACACCAGGGTACTGATGCCACTACACCCTACTCTCTGGTGGACTACAACCGGACTGGTGTGCCGCTTCTGGAAATCGTGTCTGAGCCCGACATGCGTTCACCTAGGGAGGCGCGTGCTTATCTTGATAAGCTTAAGACGATCATCCAGTACACAGGTGTTTCGGACTGCCGGATGGAAGAAGGATCGCTACGCTGTGACGCGAATATCTCGGTGCGGCTCCGGGGATCGCAGACGCTCGGTACCAAGACGGAAATAAAGAATATGAACTCCTTTCGGGCCTTACAGAAGGCTGTACAGTTCGAGATTAATCGACAGATAGAGTGCTTGGAGACGGGCCGGCGCATCGTACAGGAGACCCGCGCCTGGGATGAGATTGAGGGTGTAACTCTAGCCACGCGTAGCAAAGAGGAGGCCCATGACTACCGCTATTTCCCGGAACCGGACTTGGTGCCGATTGTGATCAGCCCGTCGTGGATTGAGGAGATTACCCGGCAGTTGCCTGAGTTGCCGGACGCGCGTTGCCGGCGGTTTATCGATGAGTACAGGATTCCGGCCTATGACGCCGGGGTGCTTACCGGAAGCAGGGAACTGGGCGACTACTATGAAGAGTGCGTAAAGATTTACCCCCAGGCGAAGACGGTGAGCAACTGGGTTATGGGTGAGTTGTTGAGGCTTCTCAACGATACCAACAGCGAAATCGGGGAGAGCCGTGTAACGCCGCGCCAACTTGCTGAGATGCTGACCCTGATTGATAAAGGAACAATCAGCGGTAAGCTGGCCAAGGAAGTATTCGGAGAAATGTTCCGTACCGGCAAGGACGCGGAGATGGTGGTAAAGGAAAAAGGTCTGGAGCAGATCAGTGACGAGGTTTCAATTAACGCTGTGATCGAACAGGTGATCGCAAGTCATCCCGGCCCGGTTGCCGATTACCGTGCTGGTAAAGATCGAGCACTCGGATTCCTGGTCGGACAGATTATGAAAGATACCCGTGGGAAGGCCAACCCTGGTTTGGTAAACGAGCTTCTTAAGAACCGTCTGCGGTAAGCAACGAGAGAGAGAGCCGAGCTTCAGTTAAACCCGCTGTCGAAGCGGAGATGTGATTCACTGTTGCGGCTAGGTTTTAGATGGGTTACCGGAAACCATTGCAATGTTATGCTTTTATTAATGGGGAGGGAAACGGATTGGAAAACGAGCGGAAGATTAAGATTCTGGATACCACTTTACGCGATGGCGAACAGACTGCAGGCGTGGTCTTTGCCAACCACGAGAAACTGCGGATCGCCAGGATGTTGAGCGAGATGGGTGTGGATCAGATCGAGGCCGGCATTCCGGTAATGGGCGGGGATGAGGAAAAAGCGATCAAGGAGATCTGCCAGGCGGGACTTAAGTCCAGCATTATGGGCTGGAACCGGCCCGTGCTTACGGACATCGAGGCTTCATTGAGAGTGGGTTGCGACGCCGTGGCGATTTCGATCTCCACTTCCGACATTCACATCAAGTATAAGCTTCAGTCCACCCGCGAATGGGTCTTGGAACAGATGGTAAAGGCCTGCGAATTCGCCAAGAAAGAGGGCGTGTATGTATCCGTGAACGCCGAGGATGCTTCCCGGAGTGATATTAACTTTCTGATGGAGTATGCTAGGGCGGCGAAGCAGGCCGGTGCGGATCGCATGCGCTACTGCGACACGGTCGGGATCATGGATCCCTTCACGATTTACAACAATATCAAAATAATAACTGAGAAGACCGGTATCGATGTGGAGATGCATACCCACAATGACTTTGGTATGGCTACCGCTAATGCGTTGGCCGGGGTTCGGGCCGGATCGTCGTGGGTGGGTGTGACCGTGCTGGGACTGGGAGAGCGGGCCGGAAACGCCGCCCTCGAAGAGGTGGTCATGGCTCTGAAGTTTATTTACGACATCGATCTCGGCTTCAAGCACGAAATGTTCCTGGAAGCAGCGGAGTATATTTCACGGGCGTCCGGGCGGGAACTTCCCAAATGGAAGGCGATTGTAGGCTCCAACATGTTTGCGCACGAGTCCGGTATCCATGCTGACGGGGCGTTAAAGTACCCTGGGACGTATGAGGCTTTTAGTCCAGAGGAAGTCGGCCTACAGCGGCAGATCGTGATCGGCAAGCACTCTGGAACGGCTTCGGTGCGTTCGAAGTTTAAGGAGTACGGCATTGACCTTTCTCGCCACCAGGCGCAGGAACTGCTGCCGCTGATCCGGGCCACCGCAGTATCCCTTAAACGTTCGTTATTTGATAAAGAACTAGTGTACATGTTTGAAGACTATTTTGGAAAGAGGCATTAGCAGTGGGTCAAACCATCATCGAAAAAATTCTCTCCAACAAGAGTGGGAAGAACGTTACGGTCGGAGACATCGTGGTCGCTACGGTTGACTATGTGATGGGGCAGGACGGGACCTCACCGCTGGCGATCAACGCCTACCGGGCAATGGAAGGCAAAAAGCTGTTCGACCCTGCTCGCGTTGCTCTAGTGATCGATCACAGTTCACCCAGCCCACTGGAGGCTGTCTCAAACCTACACACTTTGATGCGCAGTTTCGCCCGGGAGACCGGCTGCAAGCTGTACGATGTCGGTGAGGGAGTGTGTCACCAGTTGATGCTGGAGACCGGCCGGATCGGGCCAGGCTCACTGGTTGTTGGGGCGGACTCGCACACCTGCACGTACGGTGCCCTTAACGCCTTTTCGACTGGGGTTGGTTCGACGGACTTGGCCGCTGCGCTGATTTCCGGCAAGATGTGGTTCAAGGTACCCGAGACCATCAAGTTCGTGTGTAACGGTAAGCTACCTCCCGGAGTGTATTCCAAGGATCTGATTCTATTCCTGATTGGTCAGGTAACTGCGGACGGTGCAACCTACCTTTCGGCCGAATACACCGGAGAGGCAATTCGGGCGATGTCCATTGAGGCCCGTTTTACAGTTGCCAACATGGCGATTGAGATGGGGGCAAAGGCCGGGCTGATGGAGGCTGACGAAAAGACCTTTGACTGGGTGAAACGTTTCGGGGGCAGCGGTTTTGAGGCAGTTGCCGCTGATGCAGACGCCGTTTATGCCAGGGTCCTCGAATATGATGTCTCGGCGTTGGAGCCACAGTTAGCAAAGCCCCACCGGGTGGACAATGTTGCTCCACTTTCAGAACTGGCTGGGACTCCGATCCACCAAGCGGTGATTGGAACGTGCACCAACGGTCGTTTGGAAGACCTGCGGATTGCGGCGGAGATCCTGAAAGGCCGTAAGGTTTCTCCTGATGTCCGATTCATTATCGCTCCCGCCTCACGGGAAATCTATGTTCAGGCGATGCGCGAGGGTCTTCTGGAGACCTTGGTGCTGGCTGGCGGGGCTGTGGTCACGCCGGGGTGTGGCCCCTGCGTAGGGACTCACAACGGAGTGCCTTCAGACGGCGAGACTGTGATATCCACCGCGAACCGAAACTTCAAGGGCCGGATGGGCAACCGCAATGCAGAAATCTATTTGGGCTCACCGGCGACTGTGATGGCTTCGGCGATTACGGGGAAGATCACCGATCCCAGAGAATTTCTTTAAGTAAGAAGGTGACTATACTTTGGAGTTTAAAGGCCGTGCCCACAAGTTCGGGGACGACATCAATACTGACTATATTATTTCGGGAAAGTATAAGTTTAAGACCCTAGACATGAATGAACTGGCTCGACACGTGATGGAGGACTTAGATCAGGACTTCTACAGCAAGATAACGCCGGGAGATTTTCTGGTGGCGGGTCGCAATTTCGGCTGTGGTTCTTCTCGTGAGCAGGCTCCGCTGGCGGTTAAACATGCGCGTTTGTCTGCCGTCTTGGCCAAGTCCTTTGCCCGCATCTTCTACCGGAATGCCATTAACACCGGGCTTCCGGTGGTGGAGTGTGATACTGATCAGATCGAACCGGGCGACGAACTGGTCGTGGACCTTGCAGCCGGAGTGATCCACAACCTGACCAGGGGTGTTGCTATTGAGGTCAAGCCGATGCCGTCGGTGATGCTGCAGATTTTAAGCGACGGTGGACTGGCTGCTCACTTTCGTAAGTACGGTGAATTCAAGCTGGATCAGGAGGAAGAAAATGCCCTATAGAGTGACGTTGATACCGGGGGACGGGGTCGGCCCGGAGATTACGTCTGCGGCCCGGCGGGTGCTTGATGCTACGGGCGTTGATATCGATTGGGAAGTGGTCGATGCCGGGGAGGCCATGATTGAAGAACACGGCACTCCTCTGCCGGAGTCGGTTCTCGAGTCCGTGCGCAGAAACAAGATTGCTCTGAAGGGACCGCTGACCACCCCGATCGG
This sequence comes from Desulforudis sp., assembly GCA_019084485.1. GTDB lineage: Bacteria > Bacillota > Desulfotomaculia > Desulfotomaculales > Desulforudaceae > SURF-60. The sequence continues at coordinate 10,520 of JAHRFU010000099.1, forward strand.
GAAGGGTTTCCGGAGTGTAAACGTAACACTGCGCCAGGAACTAGACCTTTTCGCTTGCGTGCGGCCGGCGCGTTCACTGCCGGGTCTCGCGACTCGATACGAGAATGTGGATTTCATCGTGGTACGGGAAAACACCGAGGACTTGTATGCAGGCATTGAACACCGGGTCGGCAAAAATGCTGCGGAAACCATCAAAATCATTACGCGTGAGGCATCTGAACGTGTGGTGCGGTTTGCCTTTGAGTTGGCCCGGCGTGAGGGCCGGAAGAAGGTTACCGCCGTACATAAGGCCAATATCATGAAATTGACCGACGGCTTGTTCCTGGAGTCAGCGCGTACCGTTGCCGAGTCATACCCGGACATTGCTTTTGAGGACTGGATCGTGGACGCAATGGCCATGAAGCTGGTACAGGTACCGGAGAACTTTGATATCCTGGTAATGCCCAACCTATATGGGGATATCCTGTCCGACCTTGCGGCCGGTCTGGTGGGAGGTTTAGGCGTCGCACCAGGGGCCAATATCGGAGACGCAATGGCCGTTTTTGAACCTGTGCACGGGAGCGCACCGAAGTATACCGGAATGAATAAGGTGAACCCGGTGGCAACCCTTTTATCAGGGGTGATGATGCTCCGTCATCTTGGCGAATCTCAGGCTGCGGACCGGGTAATGCGGGCTGTGATCGAAGTGCTCACGGAAAAGAGAATGGTGACTTACGATCTTGGCGGAACGGCTGGAACCAGCCAGATGGCCGATGCCATTATTGACAAGATGTCTTAAGAGGTGTTCTAGAACAATAGTCTCTTTCATGCCCGGACAAGGTCACTCTTGCCCGGGTTTTCCATTGCCCGGGCTTTCAATTTTTTTGCGACTCATAATTACGGAGTGTTACAGGCAGAATATACCTAATAATGTCGGATTGAGATTGGAGGACGGATATCTTAATGCAGGTAGTGATGCTTTCGTGGGAATTCCCGCCAAAGAAAGTCGGTGGGTTGGCTCCGCACGTCCATGATCTAACCAAGGCGCTAGTCCGTGAAGGTGTAGAAATACACCTGTTTACGTGCAGCGCTCCCGGTGCACCGGATTATGAGGTCGTGAACGGAGTGCACGTCTACCGGGTTACGCCTTATCAGGTGTCAACCCCCGATTTCCCAACGTGGGCTCTTCAATTCAACCTGGCGATGCTGGAACGGATCATGTCGGTTACAAAAAACATCGGAACACCACAAATCGTGCACGCTCACGACTGGCTGGTTGCCTTTGCCGCCCGGGCGCTGAAGCACTCTCTGCATCGCCCATTGGTAACTACCATTCACGCCACGGAGTTCGGTCGGCATAACGGCCTGCATAACGCGACCCAAAACTACATCAGCAACGTGGAGTGGTGGCTAACTTTTGAGGCCTGGAAGGTGATCGTATGCAGCCGGTATATGGAGAACGAACTGAAGTATGTATTTCAACTGCCCGGGAACAAAATTGGGGTCATCCACAACGGTGTAAACCCGGAGAGTTTTGCACCCCGACCCAGCGTAATGTCCCGCGAATTCTACGCCTCGCCGGATGAAAACATTGTCTTTTTCGTCGGCCGTCTGGTTCGGGAAAAGGGTGTTCAGGTACTGCTCGATGCGGTACCGAATATTCTGGCGCATCACCCGAATACAAAGTTTGTGATCGGCGGAAACGGACCCCACGAAGAATCCCTGCGAAATCAGGCACGGGCTCTGGGAGTTGAAAACCGAGTTTACTTTACCGATTTTCTGAATGAAGAGACGCGGAACTCGCTCTATAACTGGGCAAACGTAGCAGTGTTCCCCAGTCTGTACGAACCATTTGGAATTGTGGCCCTGGAAGCAATGGCCGCGCGCACACCGGTCGTGGTTGCCGATACCGGCGGCATGAGTGAGATCATTGACCACGGAGTTGAAGGGCTCAAGGTTTATCCTGGAGACGCCCACTCTCTGGCTCTCAATATTAACCTGCTGTTGGGCAGACCGGACATTGCGGATAAGCTGAAGGAACGGGCGTACCACAAGGTGGTTGAGCATTACGATTGGAGAAGAATCGCCCGAAGAACAAAACAGACCTACCGGGAAGTCTGGACGGAGCACCAGCGTTCCGAATGGGTCGAACGGCCACGCATCTTCGGCAAGGTATATCAAATGCTACGTTATTCATAGAGTTTCAAAACATCTTTACCGATATCGAACAACCTCCACCGGAACACCGGCGGAGGTTGTTCGCTGCAGGTTAAACCATCTGACTTTAGGCGTACACTTGGTAGTCCAACTCGGGAAAGATGTTGTCACGCTGTTCAAGGGAGGAGATCCATTCCGGCTCGATGCGATTCTCCCGGATTTGATGCCAGATCCCTTTGAAGTTTGCCAGGTGTCTCTTGGTGCGTTTATTCGCATAGTCTACCATCGTATCCGTGGCCATGATGAAGGCCCAGTCACTGGATTGGGCCAGCAGGAGTTCACGTGCCGCCTGTGTCAGAGCACGGTTCAGCATCCCATCGGCTTGCGGATAGTCACGGGCGAGTTTCACCATTTCGCCTGCGGACCAGTGCAGATGACGGTAGATCCAGTGGTTGGAATTACCCAGCCATACATCGTGATATCCCTGGTCACCCCAGCTGGAGGTACAAGGAGTGGCCACCTGGTTGCAACGGTGGCGATCTAGATACACGCCTGGGGTCATCATTTCCAGTTGGTCACTCTGCGCGACCTTCCGCATCAACAGCTCGAGCCAGCGTGGGCCTTCAAACCACCAGTGCCCGAACAACTCAGCGTCGTAGGGGGCGACGATCATGGGGGGGCGATCCATATGCCGCGCCAGGTACTCCACCTGATGCTCCCGGTTAAAGACAAAATTTGCGGCGTGGATGTCGATTTTGGATTCGGCCCATTCCGGCACATAAGGCTCTTTGTGGTGGGTCTTTGCGCCGGTAATTCTGTGGTATTTCAGGCCCGTGTGGATTCTGATCCCTTCCGGGTGGATATGCGGCCTGACGTAGTCAAAGTTTAAGTCAAAACCGATGTCGCGATAGTATTCCCGGTAGTCGAAGTCTCCAGGATATCCTTCCTTGGCGCTCCAAACCTGTTTGGACGATTCAATGTCTCGTCCGAAGGCGGCCACTCCGGTAGGGCAGTATATCGGTGCGAAAATGCCGTACCTTGGACGACGGTCGGAAAACAGGATACCGTGAGAGTCCGTAAAGAAGTATTGAATTCCCTGCTCCTTGAGGATGTCGTCGATCCCAGGGGCGTAAGCGCACTCAGGGAGCCAAATGCCCCTTGGCTTTTGACCGAAGTAGCGCTGGTAAGTCCGGACTCCGACCGCGACCTGAGCACGTGCTGCTTCTGGATACTCCATCATCAGGGGGAGGTAACCGTGGGTAGCTGCGGAGGTTATAACCTCCACCGAACCAGAGTCTTGGAAGGCCTTGAAGGCGGTGAGCAGGTTGCGCTGGTAGCGCCGGCAGAAGGTGTCGTAGACCCCGCGATATCGATATTGATACATTTCGGCAACGGGCTCGAAGGGTGTTCCGCGGGTGCGTCTTACCTCTTTTTCACATAATTCGAGCATACCCTCAAGGTGTCTGATGTAGCGTTCCTGAAGGAAGGTATCATCAAGCATGCAAAGCAGAGGCGGGGAAAGCGACACCGTCAGCTTGAAATCGATATCGTCTTGAAACAGTTTTTCGATGGTCCAGATTAAAGGAATATAACACTCGGAAAGAGCCTCATAAAACCAGCGTTCCTCGAGTGAGAACGCATGCTCCGGATGACGTACATATGGCAGATGGGCGTGCAGGACTATTGACAGGTACCCTTTCGGCATACTAATCTCCTTTTCGTGACTCAGACAGAGTAGGTGAACTGATTCCTTGAGGCAGATCCATACGGCCTCGGATTTCCTCAATCAGGGTCGGAGAACTCAGCCCGCTCTGATAGCGGGTGAAGGACCGGTAGATTCCATCCAGCCACATCCATTCTTCATCAATCCGATCTGATATTGTAGCTCGGGGTGTGGCTACGAAATTTGAGCGCAGAACGGTAATAAACCGCCCGCCTGGCAGAACACGACCCAAGTCAAGACAAAAGGTGCAGTTCGGTTGCCCTACCTTTATGTTCCAATTATCGGTACAGTCCTGTATCGGAATATCGACAAAACTGTTGGCGTTTGAACCATTAAAGCCTTCTACGCCCGTTACATCATAGAGGCGTAACACCGGGCGGCTTTCTTCCCACGGAGACAATCCGTCCAGTTCCTGAAGGATATTCTCCTGTCTGGCTGCCGACACTTCCCAGTAAGCGTACAGCCAGTTCGGGTTGCGCGCCAGCAGAACCAGACGATCCTGCCCGTATTTCGAGGGCGGATCGGGGATGTGCTCTGGTGTTTTATAATACGCTGGTATAGAGATCTCCTCCGCCGCCTCCATTCCGAAGTCGTGACGACGGGACTGTTTTAGCCCTGGCTTGGCCTGAGCCCGAATACGCGGCCATAAAAAAACGGCCACTGCCAGGAAGATTAGGCCGATCGCTATGGCCCAGAGGACAACTGGCATCTTGCATCCCCCTTTATAAGGCAAAATTTTTCTAGATAATTCGTGTAAGAATAATAAACATAATGCGCAACAGCTATCTTTATTATTACCGACCTAAATCGGTTTATTTCAAAAATATATTGAACTTCTGGAGGCGAGGCACTTGCCGCGTGAGATCGTTCTAGGAAACGGGGGCATGCTGCTGAACTTTGACGCCAGTGCGAGTTTGCGCGATCTGTACTTTCCTTTTGTGGGAATGGAGAATCATGTCGTGGGACGGAAATGCCGTCTCGGCATTTGGGTCGAAGGATGCTTTCGCTGGCTGGATGATGATCAGTGGATAAAGTCGATCAGTTACCGGCCCGGAACACTGGTTAGCGATTTTCACGGCCTTCACCCCGACCTGCCGGTGGAGGTCGGTATCTGTGATGCGGTGTATCACCGGAGAAACATTCTGCTGCGGACGATTAAGCTCAAGAACCGAACTAAACGACCGCTCGAGGTGCGTGTTTTCGCTCATAACAACTTCTACCTGGGAGGGAATGACATCGGTGACACGGCATCATACCATCCCGGCCTCGGGGCGATGATCCATTTTAAGCGAGAGCATTACCTTTTGATCAGCGGCAGTTCGCTGGATGGAGGGATCTGGCAATACCACGTGCAGAAGAGGTTCGGAGGCGAAGAGGGTAGCAGCCGTGATGCTGAAGACGGATTGCTGAGCGGAAATCCGGTCGACCAAGGTTCGGTCGATTCGACCATAAGCTTCCGGGTAAATCTGGACACCGGAGCCGGTGAGGATCTGACCATGTGGATTTGTGCCGGTGAGAGCCTGGATGAAGTAACAGAAATGAGTGACCTGATCCTAGAGCGCGGAGTATCCAGGCTGACCAGAGAAACGGAAAGATATTGGCACCACTGGCTGTATGCCACCGGAATTCCCTTTGAGGAACTCTCGGAAGAACTGGCTGAGGCGCTGAAGCGCAGTCTTCTGGTGACTAGGACCCAAATCGATAATGGTGGAGCAATTCTGGCGGCCAATGACACGGACATCTTGGAGACCAATCGGGACCACTATTCCTACGTGTGGCCGCGTGACGGAGCTTTGGTTGCATACGCCCTGGACTTGGCAGGATGCCACGATATCACCGCGGCCTATTTTCGTTTCTCCGAGAGGACATTGGAGCCCGGGGGCTATTTTCTTCACAAATACCTTCCCAATGGAATGGTGGGGTCAACCTGGCACCCCATACTTGCAGATCACGGAGGCACCCAACTGCCTATCCAGGAAGACGAAACAGGGCTTGTCCTCTGGGCTTTATGGCAACACTATCTGGTGGCCGGCGATTTTGAGTTCGTGGCGGACCTTTATGAAACTCTGATTGCTCCGGCCGCAGAATTTATGGTTTCCTACCGCAACCCGCAAAGCGGACTCCCGCTTGACAGTTTTGACCTCTGGGAGGAGCGCCGGGGAGTGTTCTCTTTTACCACTGCGGCGGTCTGTGCGGGACTTGAAGCTGCAGCGTCCTTTGCAGCGATATTCGGCGATGATGCATTTAGTTCACGATGGCGTCAAGCGGCCGGTGAGGTGCGAGCCGCTATGGTGCGATATTTGTTTGACGAAGGAAGAGGCCGCTTTTTGAGAGGCCTCTTCACGTCTCCAAATGGCGAGTATTTGCCGGATTATACGCTTGATGCCAGTCTTTATGGGATATATCGGTTTGGAGTGTTCCCGCCGGGTGACCGGCGTGTGGAGCAAACAATGCGAGCCGTTGCCGAGGGACTTTGGGTCCAAACGGATGTCGGCGGCATCGGGCGTTACACCAACGATTACTATTTTAAGCGCAGTGATGATATCGAACGTGTTCCGGGCAACCCCTGGATAATCTGTACACTGTGGGTCGCCGACTGGTACTTAGAACAGGCGGAGAACAAAGCCGATCTGGAGAAGGCCCTTCGGCTTATCGAGTGGGCGAAGTGCCATCAGTTGCCCACAGGAGTGTTCTCCGAACAGATCCATCCTTACACGGGAGAACCGCTCTCCGTAGCCCCCTTGACCTGGTCGCACGCTACCTTCATCCAGGTCGTCCTACACTACCTTCAGAAAAGAAAAACGCTGCCGGAGGCTTGTCTTTAGGACTCGGTCGGAATTATGATTAAGTCATCAGATTTGCAGGAGGCCGAACAGTTGTTTCAGAATCCCTCCGATGACGTCTTGCGCCCGCTTCTTCAGAGCGCTAAAACAATTGCCGTGGTGGGGCTTTCACCAAAACGCCATCGCGACAGCTACCGTGTCGCTAAGTACCTGCAGGAGCGGGGCTACCGGATAATCCCCGTATATCCCCGCGAGAATGAGATATTGGGGGAAAAGGTGTACGCACAGTTGGATGATTTTCCGGTAACCGTCGATATCATTAACGTTTTCCGGCGCAGCGACCAAGTACCGCCGGTAATTGAAAGTGCGGTGAGGTTACAGCCCGCTGCAGTCTGGCTCCAGTTGGGGGTAATCAGCGAGGATGCGGCTGTGCTGGCCTGTGGTAAGGGCTTGCTCCTGATAATGGACCGGTGCATTATGATTGAGCACCGCCGGTTGGGGCTCTAGAATGCACGTCGTTCTCGTTGAACCCGAGATTCCACAAAACACTGGAAACATTGCGCGTACCTGTGCTGCCACAGGTACCACCATGCACCTGATCCGTCCCCTTGGTTTTTCCACCGCGGACCGGTACCTTAAACGAGCGGGTCTGGACTACTGGTCCTTGGTAACCGTCCACTACCACGACTCATTCGCAGAGTTACAAAAGTGCTATCCGGACCACCCATTTTTCTTTACTTCCGTTATCGGGAAGCAATTCCACTCCGACATCTCCTACCCTCCTGACAGCTTTCTGGTTTTCGGAAAAGAAACTGAGGGGCTGCCCAGAACACTGCTTCAGGCTAATGCCGTCAACTGTATCCGGCTTCCCATGGTTCCCGGCGCCCGCTCCCTGAATCTGTCCAACAGCGTTGCCGTTGTCCTCTTTGAAGCCTTGAGACAACAGGGATTCCCCGGTCTGAGATAGGACTGGGGCGGCCTTTGAGCGCCAAGGCTGAAGAAGGGAATCGGCAGGTCTTGCCCGAATTACTCAATAGTGGGATCTCCAGCACAATATGGGGAGGCAGCGAATCGTTGCAGGAATTCGTTCATTTGCATGTTCATTCAGAGTACAGTCTCCTGGACGGGGCAGCGCGTATCAAGGATCTGGTTAAACGGGCGGCCGACTCCGGGATGCCAGCGCTGGCCCTTACCGATCATGGCTGCATGTTCGGCATTGTTGATTTCTACCGATCCTGCAAAAAGGCAGGCATTAACCCGGTCCTGGGCTGTGAAGTATATGTAGCCCCAAGAGGCCTGAATGACCGCCAAGCAGGCGTTGACGACAAGATGACCCACCTGGTGCTGTTGGCCGAGAACGAGCAGGGCTACCGCAACCTGCTGACATTGGTGTCTCAGGGCTACACCCAGGGCTTCTATTACAAACCACGTGTAGATAAGGAACTCCTGGCTAGGCATCACGAAGGCCTGATCGCCCTCAGCGGTTGTCTGGCCGGTGATGTGGCTAGCTTGATTCTCAAGGGCAAATCGAAGAAGGCGTTGGAAACGGCAGGTCAATATTCCGGGCAATCTCCAGGAGTTCACGGTTCACCCTGGCCTGCTCCTCCAGTCCGTGATCCTGTAGTTCCAGGTAATAGTTGTGCTTCCCAAAGATGTCCCGGTATTCGGCCGCCGTTTCCAACGCC
>JAHRFU010000020.1 GCA_019084485.1 Desulforudis sp.
CGCCGATCTCGCCGGTCTTGGCTTCACTACGCAAATACTGCGGCCGGATGCCAAACTGGTATAACAACTCGCGGTAAAAATCCCGCGGTTTCAGCGCGGAGTCGCACAGGTAGATGAACCGGTATTGTCTCCCGGGCGAAAGCCAATTGCCGCCGTCAATGACGGTGACGAAAGCAAAACATCACCGTCATTTTCGGTTCCTTTTTTACCGACAAAGAGCGAGATTAACAACAATAAACGCTGCCTGATTTGTGCAAAGCGTGATACATACGCTTTGCCTTTTTGTCATAGACCGCATCGGAGTCCTTAAAAAACTTCGGAACGCAACGCGGAACGTAGTGCTGATTAATAACGTGCCCCATTTAGTATCCCCTACACATTGCTGGCCCACCGATGTTGAACCTCACCAGGTAGCGCGTACCTAGAACGCATCCTCAACGACTCTACTGTTCACCTTGACCCGGCGATCGTACCTCACAAATCCGGCCCTTATCGATCCATGTAAGAAACGTCGCAGTTTGTGAACGATCCGTGGAAAGGAGGTAGACTTTACGCCCAGCTCGTGTCAGAGCAACGACGAAGCTGCAGACATCTTGATCAGATATGCCATTATCTCTGTCCCTCACACAGTACCGATCATCAAAGTGGGTAATAAAAACGTAATCGGCGGCCAGTCCTTTCGAACTCTGAATCGTGGTCACCACAATAGGCGTCCTCCTTATTCCGGGGTCCGCCAAGGGCTGATTGGCCGACTTGAGTTCGCCCTGCAGTGATTGTGTTGCCGCCCCGAAGGCGTCGATGCCGATTTTGCTGAGAAGCTCCGAGACCTGATTGTCCACCAATTTCCTCCCATCTCGTACGCGGCGAAGATCAGATAGCATAACTTCCACCTGTTTTTTCAGGCTCTGACTAACCATCTTCGCCAGTTTGTCGGTCTCGGTCTCACCCCTGACGTCGGACTGCCCTAAAAGAGCATCGAATGTAGGACCATCCAGCAGCTCCTTTGAAACAATCCGCCAGCCGAGGTTGCACTTACTGTCCTGAAGTAGAAGTTTCAGGCCGTCGAGTAGAGATGGCGTACTGTCTGTCTTTTCAGCAAAGTAAACGTTCTGAAAACCCTTTGATTTAAGTGCTTCGTAAATACCCTGGCATTGCGTTCGCGTTGGAGAGAGAATAAGGACCGTGAATTCTGCACGGAGTTGCTGGGTGATGTCTGTGATGTGCTTCTTAATGAACCAGGGTAGCTGCTTCGAATAGACGTGGCTATGGACTATGTGGGGATTGGCGTCACTTGCCGCGTCCTTTTTGGCATCTTGAAAGTACCGAAATGGTTTGTCAATTCTACCCAAAAGAAGGCCCTTAGCCTTTGCGCTCGTTATTATATCGTTTGTGGCTTCTACTATGACTCTAGTGCTACGTGAACAATACGGGAGGGTAAAGCACGCGTAACCTCCCGTCTCGCCAGCATACCGCTGCCGAATGTGTCGGGGACTAGCGTTCTTCAAGGACTCGTAGAGAGCTTGGTCGTCATCCCCCGCAAGTAGCACAGGACTTCTTCTTGCTAGGAGATCAATAAGTGAGACCTCCAGCGTGTTGAAATCCTGGAATTCATCCACCAGCACTTGCGAGTAGAAGGGAATTCTCTCTTCGTTCTGTTCAAAGTAGAGTACGGCTGCATAGACGAGATCGGAGAAGCCGTAATGGTCGTAGTACATCCTACGCTTCTTGTAAAAGTGCACCCGGCTGTCGGTGTCTTTTCTGTTGTGGAAGAGGTAGTCGAAATTAACGCTGTCCCCCAAAAGGATTCCTGCGTCCTGCCTGATCACCTCGGACAACTTGGGAAACACCTTAACAGTCCTAAGGGTGGCTTTTCCCAATTGGCTTCGGGCGAACCCGTGAAGAGTCTTCACGTCCGACAGTCCGAACAACTCTAGAGAAAGGTCCGCGACAAGAGCATTGACAAATGTCAGCGTGAGCGTGTTGTCTTTCTCTTCCAAGACTGCCTTGAAGAGGTGGGTCTTGCCGGTCCCAGGTCCCGCGACGACCAGTTTCTTGCGGTCTCGTGCGCGAACGACTGCATCGACATGTTTCTGTCTCTCTTGGCGTGCAATCGTGTACTTGTCTCCCTGCACCGTTATCAGCACTCCTAGAATGTCCCAACTCCGGTATCGCTGTCAGCTTGGGACTGCCGCTTAAACATATCAGCTCCGGCGACAGCTTGACCGATAACTAATTGGTTGAGACTCTATTATTCTGCAAGCTCTACGAAGTTTCCAGAGAAGATGTTAGTTTTTTGGTCCGTTAGTGTTTCTGTGGAAAAACGAAGGCTTCCTCGGGTACACTCAATATTTGCATCCATTAATCCGCCGCTGTTTTATCCTGGTGGCGAGATATTTAGACTCCTAGTGAACCTACAGGTACCTCCAGGTATAATCGGCTACCAATGTGAACTAGGTATGCCTGCAACAACTTATCTTCTATCGGGCCTGCTTATCTGTATTCTCAGGCGTTTTACCCCTTCAGTCTCCTCTACGCGTCAGGGACACCTAGTTGGGAGCCTGTGTGGTTTCCCGCACCTCCCGCATTGCCCGATTGAAGAAGTGCCTGATAGCTTGGTCGCGCGCTTGGGCATCACTCATCACGATGCTTTTCATCTCGTTGTCGCGCTGAAACATACGGATCGCGCCCTTGAAGAACGCCTGAGAGAACGCCCCAAAAACCACGTCTGGCGAGTTGTTACGCAGCATCTCGGTCATATCTTCGTCAAGGATTTCCCGATTGACCAGCTCAAAACGCAGGAAGTCTTCCTTGGTGAATTCTGTTCCGTGTCGCTCGTTGAAAGACTGGATAATTTCGGACAGCGAACGTTCTTCGTCCTCGTTGTAGGGCTTGGCACCAAACTCCGTGATCGGTTTAAGCAGCTTACGCTCGCCGGGATTAAGCGAAACATCGCCTCCCGGCCCTTCCTGAACCCGAAAGGCTGCCAGCTTAACCATGTCCTCGGTAATCTCAACGTCCGGCGGGATTTCCCGGTTGGGTAGAAGTCGGATCAACCAGGATGCGTAGGAATACAGCTTCTCCAGTCCAGTATCGTTAAGACGCACCACTTGAGCCAGAAAGCTGTAGAAGCGCATATAGCTCTTGAGAAGTTGGCGGAACTCCTCCCGCTGCCCTTCGTCATCCTCCAACTCAAAGCGATTGACAGCCTGCCGAACGAGCCCCTCCAACCGGATACGGTCCTGTGGACCTAAGGCGCCCCGATAGTAGGTCTCAGCAAAACGCTCGACTTCACCCGCGTCAATAATGCCGAAGGTCCTAAGACGGGCCTCCAGTTCGTTAATCTGATTGGGGTCGGATACCGCTTCCAACTCTGTTACCTCGAAGTACGGCCGGAAGGCCGTCTTAATATCCTCGATCTCGTTCTGGAAGTCGAGGATATAAGTCCGCTTCTTCTTGCCAGGATAGACCCGGTTCAACCTGGACAAGGTTTGCACCACCTGCAACCCGGCCAGTTTCCGGTCAACGTACATGGCGCAAAGCTTCGGTTGGTCGAAGCCTGTCTGGTACTTTTCAGCGACGATTAGCACCTGATAGTCCGGCGTATCGAAGCGGCGCGGCAATTCTGTCTCGGGGAAGCCGTTAAGTTCGGACTCCGTCCAAGGTTTCTCTCCGCCGTCAAGCTTCAGCTCGCCGGAGAAAGCAACCAGAGCCTTCAGGTCCGTGTAGCCGTTATTCTTGATATAATGCCGCACTCCGAAGTAATAGCGCAGCGCGTGTTCCCGGCTCTGGGTCACCACCATGGCCTTAGCCTGGCCGTCCAACTCGGGCATTACGTGTCGGCGGAAGTGTTCGATGATCACCTCCACCTTCTGACCAATGGCCGTCGGATGCAGAGAGGCAAAACGGGCCACCTTGCGCTGTCCGCGACGGCTGTCCAGTTCGGGATCGTCCTCAATTGCCTTTTCAAGCTGATAGTAAGTCTTGTAGGTCATGTAGTTCTGAAGCACATCCAGAATGAACCCTTCCTCAATTGCCTGCCGCATTGAGTATAAGTGGAAAGACTGCGGCAAACCGTCCTCCCAGGTGCCGAAACGCTCCAAGGTTACGTTGCGTGGTGTCGCGGTAAAAGCAAAGAAGCTGATGTTAGCCTGCGGGCCACGTTGCCGCTGATACTCGGCAATAAGATCCTCGATCTCGTCGCTGCTGCTAGCCTCGCGGGTGAGGGTGTCGGTCAGTGCTTGAGCGCTTTTCCCGGACTGGCTACCGTGTGCCTCGTCGACGATTACGGCAAAGGTTCGGCTGCTTTGGCCGGAGATCTCCTTCAGATGGTCGGTAGAGAACTTCTGGATGGTGGTTATGATAATGCGTGAACCGCTCTGGATGGCCTCCTTAAGTTGGCGGGACGTGCCGTCAATCTTCTTCACCACCCCCGCAGTCTGTTCGAACTGGGAGACGGTGCTTTGCAGTTGCCGGTCCAGCACGATACGGTCGGTAACAATAATAGCCGTATTAAAGATAGGCCGATCGGACTCGTCATGTAGGTTGATAGCTTGGTGGGCAGTCCAGCCAATGGTATTGGACTTACCCGAACCGGCAGAATGCTGGATCAGGTAGTTATGGCCCGGCCCAAAAGTGCGGGCATGACGCATAAGCTTGCGCACTGCATCAAGCTGGTGGTACCGAGGGAAGATTATCACTGCCTTCTTATCGTCGCTGGTCTGCAGATGCATAAATCGACCGATAACGTCGAGGAGTACCGCGCGGGAAAAGACGGCCTTTCCGGATGGCTGGTCGGCGTAGAGATAGGCGACCCGAAACTCGCCCTCAATATCGACGTTGCCAGCGCCTCCGTCACGCCCCCGATCGAACGGTAGAAAACGCGTCCTACCGTTCATTAGACGTGTTGTCATTGAAACGTTGTCCTCATCCAGCGCAAAGTGAACCAACGCACCACGTTTGAAAGTCAGCAGGGGTTCACCGGCAGGTGAGCGATCAGAGCGGTACTGCTTTTCGGCGTGTTTGAAGGTCGATCCGGTCAAACGGTTCTTGAGTTCCATAGTTGCGACGGGGATGCCGTTCACGAACAGCACTACATCGATGGCGTTCTCATTCTTTAGACTGTATCGTACCTGGCGTATTACGGAGAGCAGATTGGCCTTATAGAGCCGCAGCAGCGCCGGGTTTAGACTGGATGCCGGTCGGAAGGCACACAATGTGAACCGGATGCCTGGAACCAGTTTAACCCCATTACGCAGCACATCCAAGGTACCGCGCTGTTTGAGGGCTTTCTCGATCTGCGTGAAGAACTCCGCCTCAGCGGCCGAGGTGTAGTGGTCTTCAAGCTTAGCCCACTCCTCAGGCTGCGTCTCACGAACGAAGCGCACAACCAGTTCGCGGTCGAGAGCACTGGTACGGTCGTAGTCATCCGGACTGCGTTCCAGATAGCCCTGCTGGGAGACAAGCTGGGCGACTAGATGGTCTTCGAGCACTATCTCACGGTGGGCACGATCTGCAGAATATGTGGTCAAGGGTGCATCCCCTCCTCGATGGCGTCCAGACGGTGATCGGTGTTGCTGCGTCTGCTCCACGTCTCCACGTCGATCTGACCAGTGACGGCAGCGGTGATCAAAGCGGAGCAGAATTCCCGGAGTTTTTCGATGGACTCTTTGGTTTTGGCCAGAACCATATCAATCCGTGCAATTTCACGGTTAAGATAATCGACGATGATGGATTGTTCGGAAAGTGGAGGCAGCACCAGGATGCACCCACCTAGCTCTTCTGAATTAAGGTGAGGTTGGGCTGCTCGGGTCTTTTTCAAGTCTAGTTGATCCTTCTTCACATAGGAACTTAGAAGAGCATACTGAAGAAAGTCGGCAAGGCAGGCTGTCGGATGGACCACCATGTCAAACCCTGCGATACAGGGACAATGCTCGGCCCGAATAATTGCTGAGTCACCGGTGTATGCACCGCTACGCACAACGATTATGTCCCCTGGCAAAAGCCAGATTATTCGCTTCTCAGGTATGTCACTCGGATTGACCAAAACCAATCCTTCTCTATTTATCGATCCTGCATTCACATTTGTGGCACGAATTAAAGGTGTACCTTCTTCCTGATAGCTCGGAGGTTCTCCTATCCCGTAACGAATACTGGCCACACGCTTTAGTGGGGAAATCACCCACCCCTCTGGAACATCCCCCAGCCATTTTATGCCTGAGTCCGTCATCGGCACATCTAGGTCGAGGCCCTTGGTAACCGCAACAGTAATAGTTGCAGAACGCTTCTCGCCCAACAGTTCCACCAGCCTTTGCTTCTTCTCAATCAACTGGTCGATGCGGGCGGTCTCGCGGTCGAGAAAATCAGCGATACGCTTTTGGGTGGTGAGCTCGGGGAAGGGCACAGAAACGGACTTAAGTGCAGTCCACCTAACAGCCTCTCGTATTTCCATAATACCTTTACCGAGAAGTCCAACATATTCTTGGAAACCTCGACAGCGAATTACAAATTCATAGTATCCCGCCTCAACACGATCACTAGGGGTACAGACGATATAGGCTGTAGAAGTAATACCTTCGTAGCGCGATACGCCAACTGAACCCATATAGAGGTTCATAGAGTTAAGAACAAAGTCCCCTGTCTCCACCAACTTGTACTTCGAAAGGTCTTCTGATACTTTGTTTCCGAGGTTTCCTTTTTCGCTGTATGGGATGACCCCTCTGCCTTTTACCACTGACAAAACAAAATCTCTTTCAAGTTTTTGATTCTTAGATTTCCTTTGAGTGAAAAGAGAGCCAAAAGGAACTCTCTCCCAATTTGATGGTA
Organism: Desulforudis sp.; assembly: GCA_019084485.1. Classification (GTDB taxonomy): domain Bacteria; phylum Bacillota; class Desulfotomaculia; order Desulfotomaculales; family Desulforudaceae; genus SURF-60. Next base: position 6,823 of record JAHRFU010000020.1, read on the forward strand.
TATTTTTTATCCACGAGCAGTGCATCACCGCGCCACCTCATTCAGCAACCTAGCGATCTCCGCCTCAAGCTGCTTCAGCTCGGCGTCAATCTCTTCCAACGGGCGGGGCGGGACGTATTTGTAGAAGTAGCGGTTGAAGTTGATCTCGTAGCCGACACGGCCAATTTCGCCATCACTGGCATCGCGGTAGGTCTTATCCACCCAGGCATCGGGGACGAAGGGCTTAACTTCCCGGGCAAAGTAGTCCTGCCAATTCTCATTCAGCGGTACCAACTCATGGTCCCGCAGTTCAATATCGGGTTCTGGGTTAGCGTCCTTGTTAGTGCACACATCAGCTTGCTCATCGCGCTCTGAGAAGGTGGATAGAAGGATCTTTCGGATCTGTGTACTAATCTTCACCCAACCCGCTTTCAGAACCTTGCCTAGGGTCTTTTCGAAGGCGTCGCGGTTGGTATACACTGTATCCGGCATTTGCGAGAGAGCGGTTAGGAGGGCAGTCTGCTCGCTAGCATTAAGCTTCTGAAACGCTTTCTCGGCTTTCAGAAGTTCGATCCGCTCTTCGTTGACCTGGAAACTGAGACGCAGTGGTCGCTCCACCCGAATCTCTCGGTGGCCAAAAGCGGCTACATCGAAGATCTTGGAGTAGTCGCTCCAGTCTTCTGAGCCTTCACCGTTAAGCATGTGCTGATACATGCGTACGATTTCGTTACGGGCCTCTTCAGGAATCTCCCGCCGTTTGGAGCCAAGCGACTTACGCATAGACTTCCAGAACCGCTCACTCGAAGCGTCGATAAGCTGTACCTTACCATGCCGTGCTTTAGGCTTGCGGTTGGTCAGCAGCCAGACGTAGGTCTGGATGCCGGTGTTGTAGAAAAGGTCGGTGGGTAGGGCGACGATGGCCTCGACCCAATCATTTTCGAGCATCCAGCGACGGATCTCGCTCTCGCCTGAGCCAGCTCCGCCGGTGAACAGCGGCGAGCCATTCATGACGATTCCGATACGCGACCCGATATCATCATGCCGCATTTTCGATATCATGTGCTGAAGGAACAATAACTGCCCATCCGAAATGCGCGGCGTACCAGCCCCGAACCGCCCGTCGAAGCCCAAGGTAGCAGCCTCTTCTTTAATTGGGTCTTGGTACTTCTTCCAGTCCACACCGTAAGGAGGATTGGAAAGCATATAGTGAAACCGCTTTCCTTTATGGGCGTCGCTAGTTAGCGTGTTGCCGAAAGCGATCTGCTCCGGATCATGACCAGTGACGAGCATGTCGGACTTGCAGATTGCGAATGATTCGCCATTGATTTCCTGACCGAACAACTCGACGCGGATACCAGGATTGAAGCTCTTGAGAGCCTCTTCGGTGAGCGCCAGCATACCGCCGGTTCCGCAGGCGGGATCATAGACCTGCCGGATAATGCCCTTACGGCTAAGTATCGTATCGTCATTGGCGATAAGCAGATCGACAATCAGGCGGATTACCTCACGAGGCGTAAAGTGCTCTCCGGCGGTTTCGTTGGAGATTTCCGAGAAGCGCCGGATCAGTTCCTCGAACAGGTAACCCATCTCGACATTTGAAACGCGGTCCGGATGTAGGTCGATCTGGCTGAAGCGTTCAAAAACCTGCCAGAGGATGCCGCTATCATTAAGCCGTTTAAGCTGGTCGGTAAACAGGAACTTATCCAAAAAGATGTCGCGGACGTTGGGTGAGAACCGCCTAATGTAGTCGATCAGGTTATCGTGAAGCTGACCTGGGTCTTGACCGTGTAGCGTTCTAAACGTGAAGCGACTAGTGTTGTATACAAGGATATTGTCCCCGGCGGCCCCGAACAGAATCATGTCACGGGTTTGCTCGTCCACCCCATCCGGCAACCGTTTCTCTGCCTCCAAAACCGCACGCTTGGTCCCTTCCAGGATACAGTCCAAGCGCCGCAGTACGATGAACGGCAGTACTACCTTGCCATATTCCGATTGCTTGAAGTCGCCCCGCAGGATTTCCGCGATCGACCAGACAAATGAACTAAGGTTGGTGATCTCTTCTCGTGCCACTATTTCTCCTCCAGTTTCTACCTGTTAAATCTATATCCTAGTGGTAGTGCCATAATTAGCGCTCAGTGTTCAAACCGACTCCTACTGAACCAAAATTGAAAGCATTACTTCTTCTTGTAAACGTTGAGGCCTAACTTAAGCTCCTCCGAACCTGGAACAGCCTGATTACCCTCTGAAGAAGCGATAATGATGGACTTGCCCGACGATGAGACCCCGAACTCCTTACTCAAATCCACCGTGATCGTCAAAATGCTCCCGTCAACCTTCATTTCTACGTTTTTCACATTCTTACCCTCCGTAACACAATTGTTCATAAACCTAACTGTGCCATTACTCAATCTTGGAGTTGCCGTCAAGACTAAACCTCGTCACCGCTTCGCCCGGAGTTTTTGTAAACTGCTCCACTGTGCATCCACCACCTCCACCGGCTCCACCGTCTCCACTGTTCTGGTGGATACCGAGATCCACCGATTAGTGCGGAAATAGCGGTCACCGATGCCCATTTTCGATTCTGTTTCTGTCAGGTAGAGGTAGTGGGGGCATTTTGGCTACCTTTTAAGAATCTCAGTTTACAGATGTTACTACCTGGTGTTTCCATCTCCGGTGGAGACACGTCACCCGCCATCGTTTGGGATAACACATGTGGCCGCCGACAACGTCCTGCAAGGCTTCGAGGGTATCCGGGATCTACCTTACTCACTCATCCCCAAAGTAGTCCGAGTCGATTTTCTTGACCACGTACCTGGCCACCTCAGTTACACCAACACTGTGATCGATCATCAACTGGCAGAGTTGTTCACCGTCGATGAGGACGATCTTCTTTTCAATCCGGCCAACGTAGTCCACCGCATCAGGGGAGAACTGCGAGGTGGTGATCAATACACCTTTCCGGGCCTTCTGCCCATCTAGGCTCCCAGAGAAGGCTTGGACTGTAGGTCGACCCACAGTCCCCTCCCACCTCTTGGCTTGGACATAAACAACATCCAGGCCCAATCGATCTTCCTTAATAATGCCGTCAATACCGCCATCCCGGGTTCTACCAATGGCTTGTCCCGCATCCTTCCTGGAGCCGCCGTAGCCCATCGCCACAAGCAGGTCAACCACCAGGCTTTCAAAGAAAGACGGGGTACAGCCTTTCATCCGTTCCAGCAATTCCTGAACCAGCTGACCTCTTAAGCCCTGATAACTAGCTTCCAGCGTCTCTTCGGGGGTTTGGATCGAATCCGCGCTTTCCTGCTTAACGCTCTTCTGAGACCGGCTTCTGAACTGAACGAACTCAGGAAACCGGTTTAGAAAGTCATTGTTGATTACCGCGGGGTTCTGGCCAAGCACCTGGAGGCCGCGCTTCGTAATACGAAACCTCGCTCGACCGGTGGTTTCAAGAAGGACGGCCTTGGTTAGATACGTGCGGGCCCAGCCCACCCTGTTGGTGAACTTGGCTTGGTTGCCGCTCGGGAGTAGTTCTTTTTGTTCGTCTTCGGTGAGGCTGAAATGCCTAGCGAGTTCTTCAATCACGGCGCCCTTGGTGTGCTCCTTGCCGTCCCCGGCCAGCTTCAGTAGCGGTAGCATAATGGTTTCATAGTCTGGTATCGTCAAGCCTCTTACCTCCTTGACCGGAATCCAGAGGGTTGGGCAATCTCAATTGCCCCTTGTGGATCCTTCTTTGACTTATGATCTAGGTTGATGATTACCGTTAGTCTTTGCGCCCCACAAGTTCCACAGCGCTTCCAAGAGACGCCTTCCGCCCCCCTGTACGAGACTAGCCAACTCACTGCTTCACTCAGGGGTGGCGAAATGATACTTCGGAACATTGGTATTGCTAGCTGACGGCAGGAGGCAATGTGCAGAATGTTGTACTCCGCGCCGGAAGCTCTAATTCAGTCTGCCAAAGAGAAGTCATTGTAGGTAATTCCTATACCGGCACTGCGTAGAGCTTCAAGTTCTGAATCATCCTTAATCTGCCTGCCCATACTCCAGGCACCCTCCCACTTGCCAGCAACCTGATTCGGTCTTAGGCTCCAGGAATGCACTGCGGCTTTGATTCTCGCTACTACATCATTTTCGTCCAAGTACGACTGGTATATTTCCCGTTCAGAATTCAAAGGAAGCGCGAGAGTTAAACCTATGAATGCTTGGTATTCCCGTGGTCGCCCAAACCCAGTCTCTTGGATTCTGCAGCGAAAACCTTAAGGGTTTTGTCAAACAATTCGCCGTCATCGCTAGAAATGTCCCCTTCAATGTATAAGACATTCACAAAGAGCTTCATCAAGCCGATCATCTTATCGTAGCTGCTTGTCTCTTGGTGGATTTCCTTGATAACCTCCAGTCTCGCAACTTTGTCTTCACCATCCTCGAGTCTGATCCAATGCTCGTTCATCGTCAGCCAAAGGTTCCAGACTCGTTGCAGGCGAACTTCCTCAGTATCATCCGGATACCGGTTTCGTAATGTCAGATACTTAATGCATAGATCCCTTGCTATGGCACCGGGCAGACCTTTCTTCAACAGCCAATACGTGATGACCACAATCCCCTCCTCGCTGCACGCAGATTACAAAAAGCTGATCATCTCCGGCATTAATGTGCATAGGCTAAACTCTGCGCCTTAATGTCCGCCAACCGGGACGGTCCGATGCCGGATACCCGCGACAAATCATCCAAAGATCTAAACGGCCGGAGTCGGATGATCTCCTCCGCCCGGGCCTGACCAATGTGGGTTATCAGCTGCAGCTCATCCAGGGAGGCTGTATTGATGTTGATTTTAGAGCCGGTGGTGTCTGAGGAAGGCACGGGCGTAGGTTGGATCGGGGCAGGCTGCACTGTAGGCTGAGAGGCCAAACGCTGAGTGGTTACTGAATAACCTTGATTAGTCAACGAGATCACAACGCTGCCGTGAAAATCTGTCCGGTAAATCTTGACCCCGGCAGCTCCCAGCTTAGCCAGAGTCTCTGAATGCGGATGGCCGTAACGGTTATCAGCGCCCACCATGATCACAGCGACTTCCGGGCTAACCCGAGCTAGGAAAGCATCGGATGTTGAGGTTCTGCTACCGTGATGTCCTACTTTGAGTATGTTGGCATCTAGGACTTTGTGAAGGATCGCCCCTTCCCCATCAGCTTCCGCGTCACCGGTGAAGATAAAGGATGCGCCTGGGCAGGAGAGCTTCGTAATCACCGAGGCGTTGTTCAAATCTGAATGTGTAGTAGTCGGACCGAGAACCTCAAACTTACAGCTACCGAAAGTCCAGGACTGGTTAGCAGCTTTTTGATAGGTACCACCTTCATCCTTAACACCGGTGTCGTAACGCGTGAAGGCCTGAGTACTATGACTAACACCGGAATCAACAACAATCTCAACGTCATAGGCCGCAAAAACGGCCGGCAGACCGCCGATGTGATCTGCGTGGGGATGTGTGGCGATCAAGATTTCTATGTCGTCGACGTTTCTGCTTTTTAGATAGTTGACCACAGTGGATCCATATCCCACATCGCCTGCGTCGATCAGGATGTCCACGTTGTTCGGGAGTTCAATGTAGATCGCGTTACCCTGGCCGACGTCGATGAAGTGTATCTTTGTGGTTGTTGATCCTGAGGGTGTACTGACCGTTGAAGTGATGGTGATGGTTTGGGTTGAGCCATCCCAGCCTACATTTGCGCCCAGGGCCTCACTGACGAACCGGAGTGGGACGAGTGTGCTACCATTGACCACCTTACCCGGAACAGTCAGGGTAACTGCTTGCCCATTGCGGTAGGCGGTTGTTGATCCGATCTTCAGCTGGATCTGGGTGTCCGCTTTACTGGCCTTTACCGTTTGGGTGGGTCCGTCCCATACCACCGTCGCCCCAAGGGATTCAAAGATGCCGCGCAGGGGAACCAAGGTTGTGCCCTGTTCTACTCGGGGAAGTACCTGGAAGGTTAGCGCGGCTCCATCCACGACGACCTTCGGTGAGGCTAACGCTGGCAGGGCCAGCACTAACACCAGAAACAGTGTAAGACAAGTCGATAATGCCCAACGTCTCATTAGGCCACCCCTTCGCCCCAGTGCTTTCCTTGTTCGACACAAAGTTCCTATATCCTGCCAGTTAGGGCGGATATTTCGCCTGTGTTCATAATAACAGTTCACCGTGACAAGGGAGGGTCAAAGGTTTGACCTGAGAGTGCATTTGATCGCAGTAATTACTTGGCAATAAACCCAGATCGTGCAGGAATTTGGAACTCCCTGGCGAAATCTGGTAACAGCATCTATTAGGTAACACAATCCTAGAGATAAATGAAACACAACTGAGTCCCGAGACAAGGAGAACTTCAGTTACGAAAATGATCGTTTCGAAATCCGAACGAGTTGAAGGGGGATTTGGGTTTGTATCATCTAAGAGTGATAGTTTTGGTACTGATCATTTCATTCGGGCTAGTGTCTACGGCAGTGGCACAACCCAAAGTAATAGTAAATGGGACTACCTTGACCTTCAGTGTTGAACCACGCATAGAGCAGGGAACCACTCTAGTCCCAATGAGGGGAATCTTTGAAGCGATTGGGGCTAAGGTAGTTTGGTATGAAGACACCCAGACCGTATCAGCGAGCACAGGAACTACGCAGATTCAATTGGTAATTGGGTCGAAAACAACTTTTAGCAATGGCACGCCAGTTTCATTGTCGGTACCCGCCAAGGTCGTCAATGGATCTACCCTGGTTCCCCTTAGGTTTGTTAGCGAATCCCTTGGAGCTTCTGTAGTCTGGGATCCAAAAACTGAAATTATCACAATAGACACTAAGATTCGGTCAAACCTCACTCCAAGTCACGAGCTTACCACAAAGGAGATTGTCGCACTCATCCAGCCAGCAACGGTCTTCATTGAAACCCATCGAGGTCAAGGTAGCGGCTTCCTCGCAAGCGCCGACGGTCAAGTCGTAACCAACGCCCACGTTGTAAGGGGTAGTAAGTGGATTTGGGTTACAACGAATGATGGGCGAAGATACTCAGCAACAATAAAGAAAATTGACAATGCTTGGGACCTCGCTATCTTAAGTCTGGATTCAAAAGGAACCTTCCCCTATGTCAAACAGCTACGCCACAATTACACAGTGTCACCAGGGGAAGAAGTCGTGGTATTTGGCAACCCCTACGGATTGGCGGGGACGGTAACCAAGGGCATCGTTAGCGCCAAAAGACCTTGGTCCCCTTCATCCGCTTGGTTGGGTACTATAACGACTATTCAGTATGATGCTACGACAGCGCCAGGAAGCAGCGGAGGACCAGCAATAAATATGTATGGTGAGTTAATAGGCATTCATTTTGCTGGTCACGCAATGAAGGATTTTAGTTTCGCAATACCCACTGAATACTATGTTTGGCTTTCCCAAAGGCACAATGAATACAGCCGTGCTGACGACTGGCGTAGCTATTGGACGGAGAATTGGGAATGGGACAATGTTTTAAATGGGATTGGGCAAAAGATGTCCAATACAGAGAACACCCTAATCAAATCCTACATAATTGAGAACGAAATGCTACCTGCACTTATTAGAATTCGCGGCGAAGCCGGAGTGTATCACCCCCAATACGATCCAATCCAGAATCTCCACCAACTTTATCTCCGCTCATTGGATTCCTTGTTTTCCTTCCTTTTTGCATTTACCATGCAGGAGAAAAATCCCTATCGATCAGATCCCAGCCTATACGAAAAAGGCACTACTGCACAACGCGATCTAGCTAGGTTTAATACAGAAAAGGAAAGACTATCTAACCAGTTCAAGTAGTTTCCGCAGACAGTCTGGTCTGATCCGCTCTCGTTCGCAAGGTGTTCCAGACTGAATAGCTCCCCCCCATAGGGAGTGCAAACGCGGGGTGAAACCAATGCCCAACGAACTCGATTGGCCTACATATCGCCGTCTATTCGCCCAGGCGGTTAACCTGGAGAACGCCGGAGCGACGAAGGCGGCTCTAGAGATCTACCATGAAATCGTCGACAAGTACTGTCCCATTGGGGCGGAGTATTATCGGCGGCCAGCATTGTTGTTGGAGGCCGCCGGTGATCCCGAGGGGGCCTTAGTGTTCGTTCGGTTCGCAATCCTCAACCATCTCCACCTTGAGGGCGCTGAGAAAGAGGCGATAATGGCTGAGTTCGGGCCTTGGGCGAAGCGGTTGTCTGGACATGTTTAAGGAGCCATGTTATTGAGCGGGATGGACGCTAAGAAATACCTAGAAAAGCTCGGTTAGGGTACGATTTACTACTGAATTTCAAGTGGGGAGGTGCTCTTAATGAGAATTCAGTTTGAACTCGACTATGGCTCCGTCTTCGATCTTCTAGGCGAACCAGGAATGATACATTGTGGGCAGGTCTTCTCGGGGCCGGAGGGCATCGAACTGGTGTGTGATAATGTGATGGAGAAGCGAGCGGCAGACGCCAGTGTTTTAGTTGACTTCGTGGTAACCGCGACGGGTACTGTTGCGGGTGGCATAGTCGCAAACTGGTTGTGGGGAAAGCTGGGCTGCCGCGCAAGACGAGTCTCAATCGATAGGATAGAGATTGAGTCTTCCGAATCCGGCTTCAAGAAAGTGGTGATCGAGAAGCTAAAATTCGAAGAATGAGTGCCCATCGTTATGTTTCATATTCTCCTGTCCCTGCTTGTCTAAACCTTGACATTACTAAGTCTTTGAACTGACACAACCTGTTTACAGTCCGTCCCAACTTGACCGTGGGGCTGAGGTTTCTGGTGTCTAGAACAAAAACCACGGATTAACCTTCCACTTTTCCTTACAACTCACGTACAGGTTTTGCCGCTAAGCCCCCGATGAGACCTTGAGAAAGCCAACGTCCTCCCAATTGATCCATAGGCAATCATCCCGAATAGCACCCCCACAAGATCAAGTGGGACGCTATATTCTTGAGGCCACGCAGAGGAACGACGCCGTGCTTGCTCAATTCTTGGCAGTACATCACAAGCTGAGCGTACTTTCAGCCACGGTCACTTGTGGGAGCTGCTCCAACCGCTGGAAGGACTACAGCAAGGCCAGAGTGAAACTAGGAAGCCCATCTATGAGGTCGCACCTAGGCCTAGATCACCCTTCCACTGTTGCAGCCGAGTTGTAATACCCGAAAGCTGATGGTGTTGCCTGTCCAAAAGTTGCCATAGATAATGACCATATCATAACGAAAGGAAAGACGCCCCCGTTTGGTGTACTGCTGTGGCAACAGCAATACCAGGGGCGCCACCTTGGGCATCTAGGCACCTCCTAAAATCCAGAAGCCGGCGGAGCGGGTGCGGTCCTTTTGAGACTCTCGGCACCCGGCCCCGGCCTCTTTGTAGCTGGTTGAGTGCTTAAACTATTGTCACCCCTGTGGCCGCAAATCTTTCCACCGGACATTCCCCATCACGCGAATCCGGTAGTTCCTGAACATTGTCCCGAGTACCCTGTTTACCCTGCTGCCTGCTTCGGCGTCGGTTTCCATGTAATTTCACGCTTGGCGATGTCAAACACCCTCTCGGAAGGTGGCAAAGTGTGCCATTTTTACGCCGCATGGGGTCAACCTCTAAAGCCGCTTCCCTTGCAGAGTTACTAAGTTACCCAAGTTACTCAAATTCAGGGTTTTTTTTAATGTGTGCGTACGTGTATAAAATAAGGTGAAAATCGTTAACGATGGGTAACTTAGTAACTCTTTGCCGACTCAAAATCACCCATAAAGACACTTCAACTGGATGCGAAAGCCTAAAATGTGCCATTTTTAGTTGTCAAGTGGAATTGCGATATTTTTAGCTGCCGACCTGTTTTGGCCTGTCTGATCTGGCAGTTTATGGTAAAATGACAGCTCAAAACGGCATTCGAGGGGTCATTTCCGGCATAAGCAGCTCGGCTTTTTCTTTATAATGGCTTATGTGGGAAAACGTGTTAGTAAGTGCCAGAAGTGTCATTTTTTATCATTTTACAGGATGGGAACCAACGAGGTTTACAGAATTGGGAATGGCTGGAATAGTGCTAATTGGGATATTTTCAGAGAGCGGGTCCCTCTAATACCGCGACCACCCCCCGGCCGGCGACGCATACCCCCCCTGCCCCCGGCGGCCGGGTCTCCCCCCCCCGAATGATACACAGCGTGCCGGGCATCCAGGCCGGGACCATGCTGCCGCACCGGCGGCCCCTGCTCCCCTGCACGGGGTGCGGTATGGGGGGTAGCCGGCCAACAGTTGATTGTCCACGTAAACGCAAGCCGGGGAGCGGATCACCCGGCAGCCGGCAGCGGTCCGGGGACCCCTCTCTCCCCTGTTGTTGTGTCCGGTGTCCCCTGATAGGTAATTACAGGTCACACCTGAATCCCTTGGGCTGCAAGGGGTTCAATCTTTCTTCTGCATTTTTTCTGCAACCCATTGACTGCCTTTCCGTCTTGCTATACACTATTGACGGGAGGTGGTTTATTTGATCAACGACAGCAAGCTGGTTCTCCGGGTACCCACGGAATGGCACCGGCGGATCAAATCGGAAGCGGCTTTACGGGGGATAACCATTAGCGGAATGATCCGGACCGCGGTTGATGAGTGGTTGGCGAGAAACCCAAGAGAGGGGGATCACAATGGAAAAGAAAAAGCGACGCGGCCACGGTGAGGGGACCCTATACCAAAGGAAAGACGGCTGGTGGATCGGCCAGGTGAGCATCGGCCGGGACACCGAAGGGAATCCAAAACGGGCAACGGTTTGTGGCAAGACCCAGGGGGAAGTCCGAGACAAAATTACCGCCTTGCGTCACGAACAAATGCAGGGCAACCGCATTAACCCGAGCAAGATCACCTTGGGCGAGTGGTTGGACACATGGCTGGAACACTACGCCAAGCCGCGGGTGCGCCAAACCACCTGGGAGCAGTACGAATACCTGGCCCGGCGCCACATTAAGCCCGCTCTGGGTAAGGTGCAACTGCGCAAGTTGCAGGGTCCCGACCTCCAGCGGCTTTACAATGAGAAGCTGAAAAACGGTCTGTCGGCCCGGACCGTCCGGCTTATGCATGTAGTTCTGCATTCGGCCCTTGGGCAAGCTGTGAAAGACGGCATGGTTCTACGTAACGTGGCCCAGGCCACTGCTCCCCCCAGGGTGACCAAGAAAGAGATCAAGACCCTGGCCGAAGATCAGATGGGGGTTTTCCTGGACGCGGCCGAAGGGACCCGTCTTTACCCGGCAGTGCTGATGCTCCTGGGAACCGGTCTCCGGCGCGGTGAAATGCTGGGCCTGAAATGGCAGGATATAGACTTCCAGGAAGGTATCCTGTATGTCCGCCGATCCCTGGTCAAGACGAACAGCGGGTCCAAGATCCAGGAGACAAAGACCGGAAGAGAGCGGAGCGTCCCGGTGCCGACCGATGTGTTGCGGGAATTGAAGGCGCACAAGGCCCGCCAGGCCCAGGAGAAGTTGAAGCTGGGTGAAGGATACCAGGACCAAGGTTTTGTGTTCGCTACGCCCCTGGGTACTCCGACGGCTCCGAGGAACTTCTACCGTTACTTTAGAGGCCTGCTGTTCAAGATGGATGCCACCCGGCTGGCGCGGGAGACCGGCAAGCCGATGAAAGAAGTAATGAAGGAGCTGCGGAAATCCGGGGATGGACTACTGAACGACATCACGATCCATTCCCTGCGGCACACATACGCCACAATGCTGTTGAAGGCCGGCGAACATCCAAAGGTGGTCCAGGAGATTCTGGGGCACGCGTCTATCACGATGACCATAGACACGTACTCCCACGTGGTTCCCGGCCTGAAGCACCAAGCGGCGGCGACCATCAACGACCTGTTGAAGCGAAATACTCCCACCAGTAAAGAAGGATAAAAACCCTGATTGCAGAAAAATTGCAGAAAAACCGCCCAATGGGAAGGGCTCCCATCCCGGGAGCCCTTGGTATTAATGGTGAGCCATCGGCGACTCGAACGCCGGACACCCTGATTAAAAGTCAGGTGCTCTACCAACTGAGCTAATGGCTCACATTCAGGATCGTCGGCCAAGTCGTAATGACCTCGCCTCGGACGATTAAACTGGCTGGGGCGGCTGGATTCGAACCAACGAGATGGCGGATCCAAAGTCCGCTGCCTTACCAGCTTGGCTACGCCCCAAAAAATAGCTTTGGAAAATGGGGTGGGCAATGGGGTTCGAACCCACGGCCTCCAGATCCACAGTCTGGCGCTCTAACCGACTGAGCTATGCCCACCATGGCGCGGGCTAAAATGTCCGCAAGGCATAGTATAACAAATCCCAGGGAGTTCGTCAATGCAGGCCCGGCCACATTTTGGGCTCGGTTTCAGGGTAATAAGCATTTTCGGTTAGACCAGCTGGCTGACCGACAAAGGCGGTCTTCACTCCGTAGTCTCGACGGCGTTAATTCTCCCGGATTTCTCATTCATTTAGAGTATCGGACGTAGTAGTCTCCTCCGAAAATTCCGCTTCGGGTTCGAGCGCTTCGACGGGCGGCCGAACACGGATGATCCGCCTGGCGATAGTCACAAATCCGGTGTGTCCGACCATGCGGTGGTTCGGGCGCACGCTGCGCTCCCGTACGTGCCAGCTTCGGACGAGGATTTCAACCGTATCCACCAGGCCGAATGATGTGCTGGAACGCAGTTCCTGGGTCAGGATATCAACCTGGCGGATGGTCGGACAGTAGGCCACAAACACCCCACCGGGCTTCATCACCTTCGCGGCCGGCCTGACTACCTCCCAGGGTTCCGGAACATCGAGCATGACCGTGTCGATGCTGTCTTCTTCGATTTCACGGTACAGGTTGCCGATCTTTAGGGTAAGCTGGGGCGGAACTTCGCCGAACAGTTCGGAGACGTTCTGGGCCGCATGGTCGAGCATATCCTGGCGTACATCATACCCGAAAACACAGCCCGTTGTTCCAACCTGTCTGGTCAGAGCCAGGATCAGCGCGCCGCTACCCACGCCGCCAGTGACCACTCTGGCACCGGGGAAAATGTCCCCCCACATTAACATGTAGGCGGCGTCTTTGGGGTAGACGATGCCGCTCATGCGCGGCATGTTCATCGTGTAGTCCACCAGGGTGGGGTAGAAGACATAGAATTCCTTGTCCTTGGAGGTGCGGACAGCGGAACCACTTTCTTTACCAAACAGGTCTCGGTGATCGATAAAACCCCGGTGGGTCTGCAGTCGCCCGTGCTCCTTAAGGACTTTGCGAAAACTACGATCCTGGTGGTCCAGAAAGACCACGAGGTCACCTTCCTTAAAAGGCACTTCATCACCCGTCTCTAACAGTCTGTTTCTGCAAAGTATCGGTCAATCTTACCACGATTGCCTTTGAAAAGGAAATCTTGGTGCGGTTGGCTTGCCGGGTTTTTGTGCGCATGCTATAATATGGTCTGGTGATCAGGGGCATCCCTGGTGTATTGTTTTCTGTTTGCAGATTGTCCCTGCATAATTGGTTATATATACTTTTAAGGAAAGGTATTCTGGAATTTAACATATTGTTCAAGATACAGAGGAGGACTATTACATGAAGGTCACTGCCGAAAGAGTGGAAAAAAGCACTGTCGAAATGAATATTGAGGTGGAGGCTGACCGTTTGGCCAAGGCCCTTGACATGGCCTTCCGGAAGCTTTCCAAAAATGCTACCGTCCCCGGCTTTCGCAGGGGAAAAGTCCCGCGGGTAATCTTTGAAAGAACCTACGGCAAGGCACCACTTTACGAAGAGGCGATGGAGTCACTGGGTACAGAGTGTTACCTAGAGGCCATCAAAGAGACCGGAATCGAACCGATAGCGCAGCCAAACGTGGAGGTCGTGCAGCTTGAAGAAGGGAAGCCGCTCATCCTGAAGCTACGGGTGGAGGTCAAACCCGAAGCAGAACTGGGTGAGTACACGGGTCTAAAGCTGGAGAAGACAGAGCCCGAGATTTCCGATGAGGCCGTCGACGAGGAACTGAAAAAACTCCAAACCCGGTACGCCAAGTTGCTAACCCTGGAAGAGGGTGCGGTTGAAGAAGGCGACCTCGTCACCATTGACTATGAGGGTACAGTCGACGGAGAACCGTTTGAGGGTGGTATTGCTACCGACCGTCAGGTCGAGGTCGGGCGTGGTTTTCTGGCCGAGGAAATGGATAAGGGACTGGTCGGGATGGCCATTGGAGAAAGTAACGAATTCCCAATGCCCCTGCCGGAGGAATATGCCGACACGCGTGTGGCCGGTAAGGAAGGACTCATCAAGGTCACGGTTAAGGGTATCAAGCGCAAGGAACTGGCCCCTCTGGACGACGAGTTTGCCAAGGACGTCAGTGAATTTGACACCGTGGATGAGCTTAGAGCCGATCTTCGGGTGAAGCTTCAGACCGCGGCCGAAAAGAAGGCCGAGGCGGATCTACGTAACGCGGTTGTGGATCAGGCGGTGGAAAACGCTACCGTGGAAGTGCCCGATTCGATGGTCAGCAACCAGGTGGAGCAGATGTATAATACTTTTATGCGCTCGGTGGCGGAACAGGGCATGCAGCCCGAACACTATTTCGAGCTAACCAAAAGTACTGAGGAGTCCGTGCGTGAGGAACTGCGACCCGAAGCTGTCAAAGCGCTTAAGCGTGATATTGTGCTGGAAAGCATCGCCAAGGCGGAGGGCTTTGAGGTTTCCGATGATGAACTCAGCGCCGAACTCGAACGCCTTTCCAAGTTCTACAGGGAAGATTCCGGCAAGCTGCGCGAGATGATTGAAAAGAGTGGGGAATTAGACTCTATCAAAGCGGGCATCGTCCGGAACAAGGTCATCGACCTTCTTTTAGAAAAAGCTGAGTTGGTGGAAGGAAAACCCAGCCCCCAGGAATAAACTATCAATAGGAGCTTAAAGGCAGAGAAGGAGGGTTCACTTGTGAGTGGTTTGGTACCGATCGTCGTTGAACAGACGGCGCGTGGTGAGAGAGCCTACGACATATATTCCCGGCTACTTAAGGATCGCATTGTGTTTATCGGTGGCGCGATCGATGACCACATCTCCAATCTGGTGATTGCCCAGCTACTCTTCTTGGAAGCGGAAGACCCGGATAAAGATATCCACTTCTACATCAACTCCCCCGGTGGAGTAGTCACGGCCGGAATGGCCATTTACGACACGATGCAGTACATCCGTCCTGACGTATCAACTATTTGCCTGGGGCAGGCGGCCAGCATGGGTGCCTTTTTGCTGGCGGCAGGGGCCAAGGGCAAACGTTATTCACTCCCCTACACCCGTATTCTGATTCATCAGCCGCTCGGCGGCATCCAGGGCCAGGCCACTGACATCGATATCCATGCTCGGGAAATTTTACGTACTCGGGGCATCTTAAATGAATTACTGGCTAAGCACACCGGCCAGCCGCTGGAAACAGTGGAACAAGACACCGAGCGTGATTTCTTTATGTCTGCGCAACGAGCAAAGGAATATGGTATTATTGATGAGGTGATCACGGTCAGGAAGAAGGCCAAGTAAAAGAGGTGGTTTAGATGTTTAACGAAAAAGGCCAGTTGAAATGCTCCTTCTGTGGTAAGCTGCAGGATCAGGTAAAGAAACTGGTGGCCGGTCCGGGTGTCTATATTTGCGACGAATGCATTGAGTTGTGCAACGAGATTATTGAAGAGGAACTTACCGACGATCTTGGTCTTGAACTGCGCGATATCCCGAAGCCCGTTGAAATCAAGGAGTATCTCGACCAGTACGTTATTGGTCAGCAGTACGCCAAGAAAATCTTGTCCGTAGCGATATACAACCACTATAAGCGTATTAATCTCGGCGGAAAGATCGAGGACGTCGAACTCCAGAAGAGTAACATCGTGATGCTCGGACCGACTGGTTCGGGTAAGACGCTGTTGGCTCAGACATTGGCTCGTTTCCTGAACGTGCCTTTCGCCATTGCGGACGCCACCTCGCTCACCGAAGCCGGTTACGTTGGTGAAGACGTCGAGAACATTCTGCTCAAGCTGATCCAGGCTGCCGACTACGATGTGGAGAAGGCTGAAAAGGGTATTGTATACATCGACGAGGTCGATAAGATCGCCCGCAAGTCCGAAAATCCGTCGATCACCCGTGACGTGTCGGGTGAAGGCGTGCAGCAGGCGCTCCTGAAGATTTTGGAGGGTACGGTGGCTAGCGTACCGCCGCAGGGCGGACGGAAGCATCCCCACCAGGAGTTTATCCAGTTGGACACCACCAACATCCTGTTCATTGTTGGCGGCGCGTTTGAAGGTATCGACAAAATCATCCAGAGTCGCGTGGCTACAAAGACGATGGGTTTTGGTGCGGAACTGCTGACAAAGCGCGAGCGCAAGCTGGGCGAGATTCTGCGCAACATCCTGCCCCAGGATCTCCTTAAGTTCGGCTTAATTCCTGAGTTTGTGGGCCGTCTGCCGGTGATTGTGACCCTGGAGCCGCTGAGCGAGGAAGACCTGGTACGCATTCTGACCGAACCGCGCAACGCCCTGGTCAAGCAGTATGAGAAGTTGTTTGAGTTGGACGGGGTGGCGCTGGAGTTTCAGGAAGCGTCGCTCAAGTGCATCGCCACCGAAGCGATCCGCCGCAACACTGGCGCACGGGGTCTTAGAGCAATCCTGGAGGAAATCATGCTCAACGTGATGTACGACATCCCGTCGCGGGGTGACGTGGCTAAGTGCACCATTTCCGAAGAGACCGTGGTGAAGCGGGAAATGCCGATGATTATCACGGTGGAGCGGAAGAAAAAGAAGGAAGGCCTCGTCTAGGCTCAGAATACAAAACAACTGATAGCAAAGCCGCCGTTTTACACGGCGGCTTTTTCCATGCCGCCGGTGCAAAACCAGCCCTGCGTTATAAACCTGCTGAAAGTTGTAATACTAGAGGTAAAACCTGTCTTTTGGGAGGTATTGCGTGTTGGGCGAATTTGGTCCCGGGATGGGGAGCATCATCATCTTTGTGCAGGTGTTCTTCGGCGTCATTATCGGGCTCTACTTTTGGAACCTGTTAAAGCAGCAGAAGGGCAGCAAAGTGGCGGTGGATCGCGAGTCCCGGCGTGAAATAGACAAGCTGCGGCAGATGCGGTCCATATCCCTGTCCGAACCCCTGTCTGAAAAAACCAGGCCTACCCACTTTTCGGAGATTATCGGACAGTCGGAGGGGCTGAAATCGCTGAGCGCCGCCCTGTGCGGTCCTAATCCGCAGCACGTGATTGTGTACGGCCCTCCGGGTGTGGGCAAGACCGCCGCGGCCCGATTGGTGCTTGAGGAAGCGAAGAAGAACAGCTATTCACCTTTCAAATTAGAGGCGAAATTCATTGAGATCGATGCCTGTACCGCCCGCTTTGACGAGCGGGGTATTGCTGACCCTCTGATCGGCTCGGTACACGACCCGATCTACCAGGGTGCCGGTCCTATGGGCATGGCCGGTGTGCCCCAACCTAAACCAGGTGCGGTAACCAAGGCGCACGGCGGGATGCTTTTCATTGATGAAATCGGTGAGTTGCACCCGGTGCAGATGAACAAATTGCTTAAGGTACTGGAGGATCGTAAGGTCTTTCTGGAGAGTGCCTACTATAATTCGGACGACCCCAATGTTCCGAGCCATATCCATGACATCTTTCAGAACGGTCTGCCTGCCGACTTCCGCCTGGTCGGCGCCACGACCCGCCTCCCCGATGAGATATCCCCAGCCATTCGTTCCCGGTGTATGGAGATTTTCTTCCGGCTGTTGGATCCGGATGAGGTTGAAAAGATTGCGGCGAATGCCGCCAGCAAGATTCAAACGGAGCTTTTGGACGGGGTCTTGGATGTAGTCAAGAAGTACGCCACGAACGGCCGTGAGGCGGTAAACATTATCCAGCTGGCGGCCGGCCTGGCTGTTACTGAAGGGCGCAACGAGATCCGGGTGGCGGATGTGGAATGGGTGGTCCAGAGCGGTCAGTATAACCCCCGCCCGGAGAAGAAGATTCCGGAGGCCCCGATGGTCGGCCGGGTCAACGGCTTAGCTGTGTACGGCCCGAGTGCCGGAATCGTCAGCGAGGTCGAGGCCACCGCCACTCCGGTGAAGAAACGGCGCGGGATGGTGCGGGTAACCGGTGTGGTGGACGAGGAGCAGCTTGGCGGGGGAGCCCGCGTGATCAAGCGCAAGAGTCTGGCCCGCTGTTCCGTGGAGAACGTGCTCACTGCGCTCAACCACATAGTGGGGTTTGAGGCGGATCATTACGATATTCATATCAACTTTCCCGGCGGCGCTCCGGTTGACGGTCCTTCGGCCGGGGTGGCCATCGCCACTGCCGTGTACTCGGCCGCCTACAACATTCCGGTATCGAACGAAGTGGCGATGACCGGTGAGGTAGCTATTCGGGGGGGGGTAAAGCCGGTCGGTGGTGTCGTGGCTAAGGTTCAGGCCGCCTGCAAGGCGGGCGTAAAGAAGGTGTTCATTCCGCACGAGAACTATCAGCAATTGTTTAAGGATGTTGAAGGCATCGAGATCGTTCCGGTGAAGAGCCTGCACGAGGTTCTGACTGGGGCCTTGCTTCAGACTGTACCGTCAAGGAAACAGTACGTGACCGGTTCCAATCCGACCACGGTATCTGTGGTCTAAGCACCGGTAATTATTACCATAGGGTGAGCAGGCGAAGGGTTTCCCGTAGAATAGAAGAGGGAAACCCTTCATTTTTGCCCCACCGGGGTGGTTGGGGGGGGCAATTGGACTCTGGGTATGGGGGTCTGCTATACTGATCTGAGGGTTTGGGTCAACTCCGTCCAAATCCCGCATTTCCTGGGTTTTTTGGGCGTAAGGTTACAAGTATTGGCGATGGTAGCGCTTTGCGGCACCGTGCTAGACTGAGGAGTGGTAATTGCCTTTTAACATTGTCGGTGTTTTGGAGTATAGTTAGTTAAGGAGGTGCGGCAATTGGATACCACTGAAAAAGTGTTACCCTTGTTGCCCCTGCGGGGGATTCTCGTCTTTCCATATATGGTCATCCATCTCGATGTTGGCCGCGAGAAGTCGGTTAAAGCGATAGAAGAAGCGATGAGTCAGGATCGTTTTATTTTCCTGGCCACTCAGAAAGAGGCGCAGACTGACAGTCCGGAGGTCGAGGATATCTACGAAGTCGGAACGGTTGCCGAGATTAAGCAGTTGCTTAAACTCCCCGGCGGCACGATCCGCGTTCTGGTGGAGGGCGTCGCCCGGGCCAGAACTATCAGTTATGTTCAGGAAGACCCCTATTTCAACGTGGAGATTGAACAGTACTCGGAGGTCTTTGATAAGACTACCGAGTTGGAGGCG
Source organism: Desulforudis sp. (assembly GCA_019084485.1). GTDB lineage: Bacteria > Bacillota > Desulfotomaculia > Desulfotomaculales > Desulforudaceae > SURF-60. The sequence goes on from JAHRFU010000020.1 coordinate 26,098, forward strand.
CTGATGCGCACCCTCATCCAGCAGTTTGAGCAGTACGTCAAGCTATCCAAGCGTGTTCCGCCGGAGACGGTGGTTTCCGTCGTTAACATCGACGAGCCGGGCCGCCTGGCCGACATCGTCGCCTCTCATCTGCCCCTGCGTATTGAAGATAAGCAGAGTATTATGGAATGCGTCGAAATCGATGAACGCCTCGAGCACCTCTGCGGGATTTTGGCCCGTGAACTGGAGATCGTGGAGTTGGAGCGCCGGATCAACGCCCGGGTGCGCAAGCAGATGGAGAAGACCCAGAAAGAGTATTATTTGCGCGAGCAGATTAAGGCCATTCAGCGCGAACTGGGCGAAAAAGACGAACGGGTCGCTGAGGGCGAGGAATACCGCGAGAAGATCGCTACTCTGAAGCTTCCCAAGGAGGTCGAGGAGAAGGCGATCAAAGAGGTGGAGCGCCTGGAGAAAATGCCCCCGATGGCCGCCGAGGCTACGGTGGTACGCAACTATCTGGACTGGCTGGTTGCTCTGCCTTGGATCAAAAGTACCCGGGACCGCCTGGACATTAACGCCGCCCAGATTATTCTGGACGAAGACCACTATGGTCTGGAAAAGGTTAAGGAGCGGATCCTGGAGTACCTGGCGATCCGTAAGCTTTCCAAGAAGATGAAAGGCCCCATCCTTTGCTTCGTCGGCCCTCCGGGCGTGGGTAAGACCTCGCTGGGCAAGTCGGTGGCACGGGCTCTGGAGCGCAAGTTTGTCCGGATTTCCCTCGGCGGTGTGCGCGATGAGGCTGAGATCCGCGGCCATCGCCGGACCTATGTCGGGGCCCTGCCGGGGCGCGTGATTCAGGGGATGCGTACCGCAGGTTCAAAGAACCCCGTATTCCTTCTGGACGAAATCGATAAGATGAGTATGGATTTTCGGGGCGATCCGTCCTCGGCGTTGCTGGAAGTGCTCGATCCTGAGCAGAACAATGCGTTTAGCGACCACTACATTGAAATGCCCTTTGACCTGTCCAACGTGATGTTCATCACCACGGCCAACGTCAATTACAGCATTCCACGGCCGCTTCTGGACCGGATGGAAGTCATCTACATCTCGGGTTACACCGAGGAGGAAAAGGCGGAGATCGCGATTCGCCACCTGATTCCGAAGCAGCTCAAGGAACACGGACTGACCGCAAAGACCCTGTCCATCTCGGAGAACGCCGTGCGTCGCATCATCCGGGAATACACCCGGGAGGCAGGGGTTCGTAACCTGGAGCGTCAGATTGCGGCTTTGTGCCGGAAGACGGCCAAGGAAATCGTGGCCAAGAAGGCCAAACGGGTGCGGGTCACCATGCGCAACATTGAACAGTACCTCGGCATTCCGCGCTACCGCTACGGGGTCGCCGAACTAGCCGATCAGGTAGGGGTGGCCACCGGTCTGGCTTGGACTGAAGTCGGGGGTGATACCCTGGCTATTGAGGTAACGGTGTGTAAGGGTAAAGGTGGCTTGGTCCTGACCGGTAAGCTGGGCGAAGTGATGCGGGAATCGGCGCAGGCCGGTTACAGCTACGTCCGTTCCCGGGCTGCCACACTGGGGATCGATGCTTCTTTCAACGAGAAAGTAGACATCCACATCCACGTTCCAGAGGGGGCGACCCCAAAGGATGGCCCCTCGGCCGGCATCACGATCGCTACCGCCCTAGCTTCAGCTCTGAGTGGGCGGATGGTGCGTCACGATGTGGCCATGACCGGTGAGATTACCCTGCGTGGCCGGGTACTGCCAATCGGTGGTCTTAAGGAGAAGGTTTTAGCGGCGCACCGTGCCGGGATTAAAACGATCATTGTCCCAGACGCCAACCGCAAGGATCTTGAGGAGATTCCGGTCAATGTCAAGAATCAGCTGGAGTTTATCTTGGTTGAGCATATGGACGAGGTGCTGGAGGCGGCTTTGGTGAAGGATGAATCTAGCGAAATAGTCGCTGTTGATCCGTTGATCATTCAGTCAGAGCGCAGTTACCCCGATATGGTGAACACGATCCCTAGTCAGTAAGATAACGAAACAATTTGTCTAGAATTGTTCCTGTTTGCAGGAATGAAGCGGTTTGAGGGCGAATTTCACATTCGTCCTCTTTTTTTCTTTTGATTGAAGCTTGTCAACTCTTATGTATCGGAAGGAGTGACCGTAGTGCCACTGAGTAACCTCATCGATGAGTTCAACGAGATTAAGGGTGGTGCGGTCTGGGAAACAAGAAAGAAGTCCCTGTTTAACAGTGAGATACCGGAGGCAGTCCTGCTGGAGAAGCAGATCAATAAGTCCTACTTTAGGGTCTACCGTGATTCTTCCTTTCAGATTGTGTTTATTCATCACGGACCGGGTGGGGAGCGCAGTTTGAAAATCGATTTAAACAAGATCGACCATCACGACGGCATTCGGATTGTTCTGGGCTGGTCCCCCGATGAGACGGTGATGAAAGTTTCCGACGTGACTTCTGCACCCAAGGCGATCATTGTACACGCCCGCTAGGATTAGATGATCACTTTCGATGGTTAAGCCCCCTCTAGAGGGGGCTTTGTCGTGTGGGCCTGTATGTAGCCGTTACTCTTTTTTCTGTTCAGCGTCTTGTTCAGCGATTTGTCGGAGCGCTTGGTCCGCCAAGTCCGAGGCCACAGCCTTAGTGAACGGGATCTTCTGCGGTAATTCCCCGGCCTGGATCATCAAGTCCTGCAGGTGGTCGAAGGATGTAGGCGCGATCACGGGGTTCGGCGCCCAGAGCTTTGTTTCTTTAGCTCGGCCGGTCATCTCCACCATTGTATGGTAGTCGACCCAGGGGAAGAATGCCGAGGCAGCCACGGCTACCTCTTCTTCGCTGTGCTGGGCAATCCAGACTTGCGCTCGGGCCAGGGCTGCCGAATAACGGATCAGAGCTTCGTGGTTCCGGGACACTTTGGACGACGTTGTGGCTGCTACTCGGGAAGGCATCTGACCGGCAGCGGTCAGATCAGAGGCAATGTACCCTTGGCCCGCCTTCTCTAAGCGGCTGGCTTCCGGGTCCGTGATAATGATGAATTCTCCGGTTCCGGAGAGGTAGGTACCGAGACGTAGATGGGTCGGTAAATGCTGGATGGATATGTACTGCCACTGTGAGATCATCTCGTGGGAACGCAGGATCTGTTCCATAGCCACTTGCCCGGTACCCTCCGGGTGTTCTCCGACTACGGTCTTGCCGGAAATATCCGTCCAGGCGAAAGGTGACGTCTTCTCGCGGGTTACCAGCAGTCCCGGTTCGGTAGCGGTCAGTCCGGCAAAGGCCACCGCCTTGCTGCCGATGATGCGGTCGAAGGGAGTGAGGATGATATCGGCACGTTCCGCATCCTCAACGGATAGAATCCCTTTCGGAGCCGTTCCGAGGACGACATCCAGGCGGGCGTCCCGGAAGTATCCTTTGGCAGCGGCGACATAGTGCGGCAGATAGGCGATTTCGCGTGCAGTTTCCAGCACCACCAGACGTTCTTGGATCTCCGGCTTCGGGTGAGTGACATACCACAGTCCGGCACCGCCCGCCGCGAAAACACAGATGATTCCGAGCCAGACGATTATGCGCTTCATCCTCGTGCCCCCGTTTTGTCCTTTTTGTAGAGATAAATACGGGTCAGGGAGGAAAATTATGCTTAAATGGTAAGATTATAGGCATACACTCCGGGGTTTATTGACAATATCGAGGGTCACTGATTAAGATTTAAGGGTCATCCTTTACGTTTTAACTTTTTTGGGGGGAAGCGTTTCTTGTCTAAGACAACCATTCCATCTGCTTACGATCCACAAGCTGTCGAACAGGATCTGTACCGAGTCTGGGAAGAAAAGAAGTACTTTGCGGCTCCGGTAGACACCAGCCGGGAGCCGTTCTGCATCGTAATGCCGCCCCCCAACGTAACCGGCGAACTTCACATGGGACATGCCCTGGACAACACCCTGCAGGACGTTTTGACCCGCTGGCGTCGCATGCAAGGCTACAATGCCCTGTGGCTCCCTGGTACCGACCATGCCGGTATCGCCACTCAGGCCAAGGTTGAGGCCCAGTTGGCTCAGGAAGGATTATCCAAGTATGACCTCGGCCGGGAAAAATTTCTGGAGCGGGTCTGGGACTGGAAACACCAGTACGGCAACCGCATCACCACCCAACTGAGACGGATTGGGGCGTCCTGTGATTGGGACCGTGAGCGTTTCACCATGGACGAAGGCTGTTCAGAGGCAGTGCGTGAGGATTTCATCCGGCTCTATGAGGAAGGCCTGATTTACCGGGACAACTACATCGTGAACTGGTGTCCCCGGTGTGGTACGACCATCTCGGATATCGAGGTCGAACACGTCGACGTGCCGGCACACCTGTATCACATTAAGTACCCTGTGAAGGACAGCAACGATTATCTGGTTATTGCCACCACCCGTCCGGAGACGATGTTCGGCGACACGGCGGTGGCGGTGCATCCCGAGGACGACCGCTACCAGCACCTGATCGGCCGGACCGTGATCCTGCCTCTGGCTAAGCGGGAGATACCGGTTATCGCCGACACGTACGTGGAAAGAGAATTCGGTACTGGTGCCCTGAAAATCACCCCGGCTCACGACCCCAACGACTTTGAGATCGGTCGGCGTCACGATTTGCCCCAAATTCAGGCCATCGACGACAAGGGGCTAATGAAGGCTGAAGCGGGGGAATACCTGGGCTTGGACCGGATGGCCTGCCGTAAGCAGGTGCTCCGTGACTTGGCCGACCAGGGACTGCTGGTCAAGGTCGAGGATCTCGAGCACGCGGTGGGTCACTGCTACCGGTGTCAAACGGTGGTGGAGCCGATGCTCTCCAAGCAGTGGTTTGTCCGGATGAAGCCTTTGGCCGAGCCGGCCATCGCCGCCGTGAAGGACGGCACCATTCGGTTTGTGCCGGAACGCTTTACCAAGGTCTATTTGAACTGGCTTGAGAACATTCGGGACTGGTGTATTTCCCGGCAGCTCTGGTGGGGACACCGGATTCCGGTCTGGTATTGTACCGAGTGTGACAGCGTCATCGCCTCCAAGGAACCGCCTGCCGCCTGTTCCGAGTGCGGTGGTGAACTGGAACAGGACCCCGATGTCCTGGATACCTGGTTCTCCTCGGCCCTCTGGCCGTTCTCCACTTTGGGTTGGCCCCAGAACACGCCGGACTTGAGACACTTCTACCCGACCACTGTACTGGTTACCGGACGGGATATCATCTTCTTCTGGGTGGCCCGCATGATTTTCACCGGGCTGAAGTTCATGAAACAGGAACCGTTTAAGGAGGTCTTCATCCACGGGCTGGTGCTGGACTCCCTGGGCCGCAAGATGTCGAAGTCCTTGGGCAACGGGGTCGATCCGATCGAAGTCATTGAGCAATACGGGGCCGACAGCCTGCGTTTCATGCTGGTGACCGGTAACACCCCCGGCAACGATATCCGTTTCCACTTTGAGAAGCTGGAGGGGGCCCGAAACTTTGCAAACAAGCTGTGGAACGCCTCCCGTTTTGTGCTGATGAACCTGGATGGATATCGCAACGGAGCCGTCAACCTGACCCCGTCAACCCTGGCCGATGAGTGGATTCTCAGCCGTCTCGCCGCTACGGGAGAGCAGGTGGATCGCTACCTTGAGGACTACGAACTAGGGGAAGCGGCGCGGACGCTGTACGAGTTTATTTGGGATGAATTCTGTGACTGGTATATCGAACTCGCCAAGCCGGTCTTGTTCCGGGGTACTCCAGAAGAACGCGCCCAGGCCCAGAGGATGTTGCTTACGGTTTTGGACCATATCCTGCGGTACCTGCATCCCTTCATGCCGTACATTACCGAGGCCCTCTGGCAGCACCTGCCGTCGAGGACGGAGAGCATTATGCAGGCCTCCTGGCCCGAGCCGCAGGCGGGTTGGCGCAATCCGGTCTCCGAGGAGCAGATGAGCATCACCATCCAGACCGTGCGGGCGATCCGGCACCTGCGGAGTGAGATGAACGTCCCTCCCGGGAAAAAGGCCGAAGTGCTCATTGTCGCTCCGGATATTAATGAGCGCACCTATCTTACGATGTGGAAGGAGTACGTGGACACTCTGGCTACGGCCTACACTCAGGTTGTGGAGGCGCTCGACGCGGACCCGGAACTGGCTGCTCATGCTGTGGTGCGGGGGATGGAGATCTTCGTCCCGTTGGCCGGCCTGATTGATTTAGCTAAAGAGACCGCACGCCTGAGGAAGGAACTGGAGACCGTCAACAAGGAAGTGTCCCGAGTACAGGGTAAACTCAACAATCCGGGCTTTATGGGCAAGGCACCAAACGCCGTAGTGGCCAAGGAGCGGGAAAAGGAAGCCGAGTACACACTTAAGCGGGAGGCCCTGCAAAACCGCCTTACCCTGCTGTCCAAGTAAAACAATGAATTACGTTGAAGCCCTGGAGTACATGCGTTCCATTGCCGCCCCCGGTTCGCGCCTGGGGCTGGAACGGGTGCAACGCCTTCTTGGTCGTTTAGACAATCCCCACCGTGGAATGCCCTGTGTTCACGTCGGCGGAACCAACGGCAAGGGTTCGGTGACAGCCATGCTCACCGCCATCCTGGTGGCCGCCGGTTGTCGCGTGGGCACTTTCACTTCACCGCACCTCACCGATTACCCCGAGCGCTTTTGTATCAACGGTGTGCCCGTAAAGCCCGAGCGTTTAGCCGGGCTGATCACCGCTTCACGACAGGCACTGGACAGCGCAGCGGAAGATGAACAACCCACCGAGTTTGAGATGCACACCGTACTGGCCCTGCGCTTGTTTATGGAGGAACAGGTGGATGTCGCCGTCCTCGAAGTGGGTCTTGGCGGGCGGCTGGACGCTACTAACGTCGTTACTCCGCTGGTCTCGGTGATAACCAATGTGTCGTACGACCACATGGATTATCTCGGTGACACTCTCGGAGCTATTGCTGTTGAGAAAGCGGGGATTATCAAGCCGGGCGTGCCAGTGGTGACCGCTGCCGAGGGTGAGGCACTGGATGTCATCGAGGAAACGTGCCGGAAGAGGGGGAGCCAGCTCGTACGTGTCGGTCGGGACGTGCACTCTCTGGCGGGACAGGCCGGAACCGCCGGTCAGAAGGTGACCGTCAGCGGCATCCGGTCGGTATACCCGGAATTGTGGGTGCCTCTCGCTGGCACCCATCAGGCGGTGAACACCGCCTGCGCGGTAGCTGTTGCAGAACTGCTTCCCAAAAGCCTAAAGGTCGATAAACAGTCGATCAGAGAGGGGCTGGCCGGCACCCGCTGGCCCGGCCGTTTTGAGGTTGTCGAGAAGGAAGGGCTGACAGTGGTGCTTGACGCCGCCCACAACGCCGCCGCCGCCCAAGCCCTGCTTCGCACTATGGAGGCGCTTTTCGAAAACAAACCAATGACGCTGCTCATCGGCATCCTGGCAGACAAAGACCGGGAGCGGATGGTGGCCGAACTGGCACCCCTGGCGCGGTACACCGTCGTTACCAGGCCGCCGACGGCAAGGGCCGGAGAATGGCGCACCGTCGCCGAAATAGCCCGGCGCTTTTGCCCATCGGTGTACGAAGTAGAGGACAACGAATCCGCTTTGGCCAAGGCCCTCTCCCTGGCTCAAGCCCATTCCGGCCTGCTTCTGATCACCGGCTCCATCTACCTGCTCGGCGCCCTCCGCCCACTAATTAAGTTAAGGGCCAGGACACTAACTTAACAAAGTCAGTGACCATCTTTGAACCTTTGAAGTCTGTCCCTCCGGTTGCTTTGCTCCACCGGGGTGGGACCGGATCCTTCCTGTTCCCGCATCAGCCGGGCATGCGCCCAGGCCAGAAACCCTCCGGCACCCAATGTGCCAACTATCAGCAGAACCAGGATAATCAGTTTGACGGTCAGTTCCCCCATAAACCCTCACTACGCACAAGATCACTTCGATCCCTAGGTTTCCCAACCTTTCATAATTCATCCCCACCGAGTAAAGGCTAACAAAAATACCAGGTAGGGAAGTGCACAACCATTTTGCGGGAAGAAGGCCGGATTTCCTCCTACCAGGCCATGAATTTCATTATTGCCATTATTCTACCGACGGCGATCTTGGTGCTGCCTTCGCTGACAGCCGAACGCGCTGCGGAGAATGCCTGGCTGTCACCCGTGATCGCCTTTGTGCTCGGCTTGGGGATAGCGTATGTCGCAGCTTCTCTGGCCCTGCGCTTTCCGGACAAAACGGTGATTCAATTTGCGCCCAGCTTGCTGGGCCCGGTCTTGGGGAAGATTGTGGGCCTGGTCTTTATCGGGTACTTCTTCTTTATCACGATTGTGGTCCAGCGGGAGTTTGCGGAACTGATGACCAACCTCTTCTACGACCGTACACCGAATATCGTGTTTGTCGGACTGCTTACCGGGCTGGCGGTGTACGTGGTATACAAGGGTCTGGAAGTGCTGGCCCGGGTAAACGACATCATTATCTTACTGTTTTTGTTCTCGATCCTGTTTTTTCTGGTTGTAGTGATCAAAGATCTGCGGCCTCAGGCGTTTCTGCCTTTTCTGGGGGAAGGCATTGGCCCGGTAGTGTTTAGTGCGATCCCGCCTGCAGCCTGGTTTGCAGAAGCGGTAGTGATCATGATGCTGGTGCCCTTTTTGCAGGACAAGGGTAAGGCGATAAAGGCGAATATAGCCGCCGTCACGATTGTCTTCCTGTCGCTTATGATCATTACAGTGGGAACCATCGGAATCCTGGGATCCAGCGAAACGGCTACTTTCCACTTCGCCTCGTTTGCCGTCGTCCGCCGAATCGAGTTTGCCGGGCTGGAGTTTTTTCAGCGGCAGGATGCCCTCTTCATGGCTCTGTGGGTGGGAGCCATGCTGATGAAGCTGGGGGCGTTCTTTTATGTAGGGGTGCTGGCTTTGAGCCAGTGGTTTAACCTTCGTTCTTATCGGCCGATAATTGTACCCTTGGCCACGTTCTTTACCGTTCTGTCTGTACAGTCTTGGGATAGTTTTTCCGAGTTTGCTTTGTTTACGGGGCAGACCGTACCCCTGGTAATCGGTTCGGTGGCCTACGGAGTGACCTTGTTCCTGTTTGTAGTTGCCATGCTTAGACGGAAAGAACTGGACGGCAAAGCTTAACAGAACGCTGATAGTCTAGATCTAATTGATAGGGGACTAGTGGCTATTGAAATCCAGAGATACGGATCAGATGGATAACCTGCTACGTTATATAGATGCTTATCGGGGAGACACTGCGGTGCAAAGAAGCGGCGGTTCCGATCCGCTTCCGGACATCCCCCAGGTTGCCTTCTCACCGGTACTCGATGAGAATGTCGGCCTTATTCAGACGCTGATGGGGGACAACTTCGACTTTATCCTGCGCCGCGTGCGTATCCGTGCTGCGGGCGGTCGCAGGGCTGCCGTCTTTTTCCTGGAAGAGATCGTGGACACCGTAGAAGTTAGTGAGACCATCCTGGAACCGTTGGCCCACTTTGCTTCTTTCGAGCCCGGGGAGCCCGGGCAAGACGTTATGGGGGGCATCGTTGAATCCATACTGGAGGCCGCGGCTGTCGCCGAACAGCACGACCTACGGGGTTTGCTCGAAGCGGTGTCAACTGGACAAGTCGGTCTGCTGGTGGACGGGGTGGACCGGGCTCTGTCGGTCGACGTCCGGAAGTACGTTAGGCGCCAGGTGGACATACCACAGACGGAATCTTCCGTCCGCGGGCCGCAGGACGGCTTCACCGAGGATGAATACCTGAACCTGGCGCTGATCCGGCAGCGCATCCGCAGTCCGCACCTGGTGGCAGAGAGTCTCAATCTGGGCCGAGTGACCTCGACCGTTGTGGGCGTCGTGTACATCCGTGGGCTTGCCGCTCCGTCCCTGGTGCATGAGGTGAAATCACGACTGCGGCGTCTGGATGTCGATGCTGTTCTGGAATCAGGCTACATCGAGGAACTCACCAAGGACGATCCGTTATCTCCCTTTCCGCTGCTCCTCTCCACCGAGCGTCCCGACCGAGTCGCCGCAGGGGTGTTGGAAGGGCGGGTGGCGATCATGGTTTCCAACACCCCGTTTGTGCTGGTTGTACCGACCGAATTTACTTCGATGGTCTCTTCACCAGAGGACTACTACGTTGGTTTCCCGTATGGAACGATAATTAGGATGGTAAGGTATCTCGCCCTTGGGACGTCATTATTTTTGCCGGCCGTCTATATTGCGATCACCACCTTTCACCAGGAAATGCTGCCCACGGAACTGATACTTTCCATTGCCAGCGCTCGCGAAGGGGTGCCTTTTCCGTCAATCGTTGAACTGCTGATCATGGAGTTCCTTTTCGAAGCGCTGCGTGAGGCCGGTATCCGCCTGCCGCGTCCTTTCGGACAGGCGGTAAGCATCGTTGGGGCTCTGATTATCGGCCAAGCTGCAGTACAGGCCAGCCTGGTCTCCCCGCTGCTGATCATTGTGGTGGCGGTTACCGGAATCGCGTCCTTCATCTCGCCGATTTTCAGTATGGGTCTTGCTATGCGTTTCCTGCGGTTCCCGATTACCCTATTGGGCGCAACCCTGGGCCTGTTCGGGGTAGCCGTAGGAGTTCTGGCAATTCTGATCCATTTGGCCGGTCTGCGGTCTTTCGGGGTGCCTTTCATGTCTCCGGTCGTACCGGCCAATCTTACCGACTGGAAGGACACGTTTGTACGTTGGGGTATGTGGACGATGGAGAAGCGGCCGAGCCAGCTCTTTAAATCGGGACGCAGGCGGATGGCCCGGGGGCTGAAACCTGAGCCCCCGCAGGAGCGATTCAGGCAAGGGGGTGAACGGTAATGTATCACAAACGGTGTTTAATGGCGGCGGCTGTACTACTCACTATTGTTTTCATGACGGCGGGTTGTTGGGACCGCGACGAGGTGGAAGAACTAGGGATCGTGCTCGGTATCGCTATCAAGAGCCTGCCCGGGGAAAGAGTACAAATGATCGCCCAGTTTGCCAATCCCAGGCTGGTAGGCGGTGCTCAGGTAGGGCGTGAAACCCCCGGGGCCAGCATCTCCTCCAAGTGAGACCACAATGTGGTGGGGTCCGGTCGGACCCTGGCTGAAGCCCGAAACGAAATCGCCTCCATTACCCCCCGGCGCCTTTTCCTCGCCCATACCCGGGTTCTGCTGTTGGATGAGGCACTGACCCGGGATGGCGTGAGTAAGGTGTTGGATCATCTGATCCGTAACCGGGAGGTTAGGCGAGAAATCGTCTGGATCTTTGTGGCTGTCGATGACCCTATCGTGATTTTGGACGTTCCAGCCCCGATTGCAATTTGCTCAGCAGACCGAATTGACCAGATCATGCGTGCTCGCTTGCCCGGGCAGTATTTCCCGCGGGTACGGCTGACCGAATTCCTGAGGGAAATGGAGGCCGAGGGAGCCGATCCTTTTGCTCCGCTGATCGCGTTGGCTTCAAACGAGGCCTTTCAGCAGGTCACCAGGCTTCCGCAGGATCCTTCACCGGAACCTCTGCACAACATCAAAATTGAAGGCACGGGCGTATTTCGCGGCGACCGTCTGGTGGGCTTCCTTAACCGCAGCCAGACCCAAGGTTTGCTGTTTGCCCGTGGCGAGGCTCTTCAGGGACGGTTTGTGTTTGTTGAACCGGAAATGGATTGTCTGATTACGGTAGGCCAATTGCGCAACCGGGGCTCAGTTATACCACGGTTGGGGGAAGATGGGCGCATTGCCGCCGAGATTCGGGTGGAGTTTGAAGTGTTCCTTGAACAGATTGAATGCAATCTCGATGTTGGCCAACCGGATGTGATGCAAAGGCTTGAGGAACTCCTGGCCAACCAAATCAGAGAGCAGATTTACAGTGCCCTAGCGGTTAGCCGCCGTACCGGTTCCGACTTTTTCGGCCTGGGCTCTGCCGTTCACCGGGCAGATCCTGCACGCTGGAAAGAGGTCCGGGAACGGTGGCGGGACGAGTTTCTGCCGACTATCGACATAGATGTGATTGTGGAAGGCCGGATACGTGACACCGGCACCATTGTCAAGCCCCTTGAACCGCCGTTGCGTTGAATCTAGGGGTTTGATACTGTCACCAGGAAGGTTGATAAGCAATGATCGCAGTCGCCGTGCTCGTCTTTGTGTTGATCATTGGCATTGAAGTGCCGAGGATGCTGAAGCACAAGTTGTATCGTGAACTCGCCGTCTTCGGGGTGCTGGTCCTGGCCGGCATGGTCTGGAGCTACGGCACCTTCCTGGATGTTCCGATGCCGAAGGTTTTTGAACCGATTCAAACCCTGGCCGAACCGGTACACCGCTTTCTCGAGGAATCCCTTGCTTCCCCAAGTGCAAATTGAGATCCGACACGGTTGTAGGGTATTGAACAGCGGATATTGTCGGAGCAGGAGGAATTTCCCGGATGATAACCAGCATTGTGTCCGGGGATGGCTTTGGCCTCGGCCGGTGCTGCCCTATTCTATTACCGCCGGTTCGGCCACCTCTCCCCCAAGGTGTTGATTGCCACGGGCGCTACCTTCTGGGAGGGTTTATCACCGCCGTAATCTTCGGCGGACTCCGCTGACTCCTGACTCCTGACTACTGGGGAGGCATTTTCCCGCAGTGCCGCTCATAGATTTAGGCGAGCAAGTTTGCCTGCGGGAGGGGTCGGTTTGGTCTATTTGTTCCTGGCTGCCAGCCTGGTGGTAATCCTGGTCGGGGCCAAGTTTTTCACCAACGGCATAGAATGGTTGGGGGTCAGGCTGGGTCTGGCCCGTGGAGCGGTGGGCAGCGTGCTCGCCGCCATCGGTACGGCCCTTCCGGAGACAATGATCCCTGTGGTGGCAATCCTGATGGGACATGGTCAGGCTTCTCACGATATCGGGGTGGGGGCGATCCTGGGCGCTCCTTTTATGCTTAGTACCGTAGGCTTCATGCTTGCGGGGCTGATGGCGCTTCTTCTGATCCGCCGGCGACGCGGAGCAGTGCTGCGGCCAGACCCGACGCTGGTTCGGCGTGACCTAGGCTTCTTCCTAGTTGCCTACAGCCTGGCCATCGGGGCCGCATTCCTGCCGCATGCACTGCGTCCGGTAATAGTGGTGCTGCTCCTTGGAGCCTACATCGGCTTTGTGGCTCTGGCCCTCAGCCAGGGTGAGAAATGTAGGGAAGGGGACGATGTCGGCCCGCTGCTGGCGGTACCTCGGATGGCAAACCCACCGCTGGCCATAATTTTGCTACAAGTCTTCTTTTCGTTTATGTTGATCCTGGGCGGAGCCAAGGTGTTTGTCCACGGTATCGGCAGCCTTGCCGAAACCTTTGGAATCGCCCCGTTCATTTTTGCCCTACTGATCGCTCCGGTGGCCACCGAAATGCCCGAGCTGTTTAACAGCCTGATCTGGATCAGGGAGGGCAAGGACACCCTCGCCATCGGGAATATCACCGGGGCTATGGTCTTTCAAAGCTCAATTGTCCCGGCCATCGGGATCAGTTTTACGGCCTGGGAACTGACTCCTGCCGCCTTTGCCAGCGCTGCTCTAGCTCTAACCTCAGCCTGGATCCTGTTTCTCAGCGTCCGTCGGCGGGGATACCTCTTCGGGCCGCTTCTATTCCTCATGGGTGCCGGTTTCTACGCCTTCTTTGTCACCATGGTGCTCTGCGGCGGTCTCTAAATCATCCATTTGTTTAAATCTCCCTTTCGTGAGATACTGAGGGGCACAGGCTTAATAGGGAGGATTATTATGAGCTATGAAGCCCGTATCAAGGAACTCGGACTGATCATCCCCGAACCCCCCGCACCGCTAGCATCCTACCTGCCGGGTATCCAGGCCGGGCGGCTCATCTTCACATCCGGCCAGCTTCCGTTTGAAAACGGCAGGCTGGCCTTTGTCGGGCGGCTGGGCGGAGACTACACCGCTCAGGAGGGGGCCGAGGCCGCCCGCCTCTGTATAATGAACGCCTTAGGTGTGGTGCGCAGCCTAGCCGGCAGCTTGGACCAGGTTGAACAGGTGGTGAAAATCACCGTATTCGTAAACTGCCTGGCTGGCTTCACGGAGCAGCCGCAGGTGGCTAACGGGGCCTCCAAGTTGCTTCAGGAGATCTTCGGCGAATCGGGCCGGCACTCCCGGTCTGCAGTAGGTGTGAACGCCTTACCGTTGGACGCCGCGGTAGAATTGGAAATGGTAGTAATGCTGAAGTAGTTTCCGGTTCGACCGCTTGTCAATTACTTTCCCTAAATGCTAAACTGGAGTAGATTATAGGGCGGGGGCTCAGAACATGGCGAAATCAAGGAATCTCTGGATTCTTATCGTCCTGATGACTATTGCCGGTCTGGCGGGGAGCGCCTTAGGACAGATACTGAGTCCGGCTGTCCCGTTGTTGGCGAATTTTACCGAGGTGGGATTACAGCCCGGGGTTCTAAACCTGCTGTTTCTTACCTTGACTTTTGGTTTTTCGCTGGCTATCGGGCCGCTTACCATCCTGGGGTTTCTACTGGGGTATCTTATTTATAGAAAGTTGTAATCTTTGATGCACTATCAGTTGGTTCTGGCTTCCGCCTCGCCGCGGAGGCGGGAACTGCTCAGTAACATCGGATTGGACTTCATCGTGATTCCCGGAAATATTGATGAACCGCTGTTGGACGGGATGTCGCCCTCCGAACAGGTCGAGGCGCTGGCCTTGGCTAAGGCTCGGTTTGTGGCCGGCCCGTTTTCAGACGGTGTGGTTTTGGGAGCCGATACGATCGTGGTTTTGGACGGTCGAATGCTAGGCAAACCGGCTAATGCCTCGGAGGCCATAACGATGCTCCAGTTCCTGCAGGGACGGGAGCATGTGGTTTACACCGGAGTCGCCCTTGTGGACGTCAGTACTGGACGGGATGCGACTTTAAGCGAAAGCACCCGTGTGCATTTCGCTCCGCTGGACAGGCCTACTATCGAGTGGTATGTGTCTACCGGTGAACCGATGGACAAAGCTGGAGCGTATGGGGTTCAGGGACTGGGCAGTATGTTTATCGAGGGGATCAACGGCTGCTACTTCAATGTGGTCGGGCTGCCGCTGAGGCGGGTGGCCCTGATGTTAAAGGAGTTCGGCATTGATCCTTTTGTAGATAGGTCGGCTGCTCAAAGGAGATGATAACTGTTGGGAGTGGAGTACCGGTTTACCATCAAGGAAATGCCGGAGGAGATGCGACCGCGGGAGCGGATGTTGCGGAATGGGCCGGAGGCGCTCACTGATGTGGAGTTGATTGCGATTCTGCTGCGCAGCGGTACCCCTACCAGCACTGCCCTCGAACTGGCCGCCCAGTTGTTGGCCCGGTTTGAGGGGATAAGAGGTCTGATGGCCGCGGGCATTGAGGAGCTTCAGGAAGTGAAGGGTATCGGACCGGCCAAGGCGATCGAGGTCAGGGCGGCCCTGGAACTGGGTCGGCGTGTGGCAGCGGCGCCAGCAGTTGGAAGGCCTGTAATCCGGACTCCTGACGATGCAGCGGCGGTGGTAATGGAGAACTTCCGCCACCTCGACCGCGAGCATTTCGGCGTATTGGTTTTGAACACAAAGCACCAGGTTTTGGCCCACGAACGGGTCTCAGTAGGAACTCTTAATTCATCAAGTGTTCATCCCCGTGAAGTCTTTAAGAATGCGGTCCGGCGGAATGCGGCCGCGTTAGTGTTAGTTCACAACCACCCTTCAGGGGACCCCACGCCCAGCCGGCAGGACATCGAGCTGACCCGACGGTTGGTTGAGGCCGGGCAGATTATGGGCATCGAGATTTTGGATCACATCATTGTGGGTGACAATAAATACACCAGCTTTAAAGCTGAAGGGCTACTGTAGTAGCCCCTTGAGTTTGAAAGGAGCAGCAAGATGCGCATCGGCTTTTTCTCCAGGGATATGGGTATCGACCTGGGTACGGCAAACACCCTGGTATATGTTAAGGGCCGGGGAATAGTCCTGCGGGAACCTTCCGTGGTGGCGATTCAGAGGGATTCCGGGCATATCCTCGCTGTCGGTGAGGAAGCCAGGCAGATGATCGGCCGTACGCCAGGCAACATCGTGGCCATTAGACCGATGAGGGACGGGGTCATTGCGGACTTCGACACTACCCAGAGTATGATTAAATACTTCATCAACAAGGCCCTGCGCAGCCGGATCTTCCTGGTGCGTCCGCGTGTGGTGATTGGGGTTCCTTCCGGGGTGACGGCTGTTGAAGAGCGGGCGGTGCGGGAAGCCGCCCTTCAGGCGGGGGCTCGGGAGGCCTACCTGATTGAGGAACCGATGGCGGCCGCCATCGGCGCTGGGCTGCCGGTGCACGAACCGACCGGAAACATGATCGTGGACATCGGCGGCGGAACCACAGAAGTAGCGGTAATCTCCCTTGGCGGCATTGTCACCAGCCGTTCGATCCGGGTGGCGGGTGACGAGATGGACGAGGCCATCATCCAGCACATAAAACGCAACTACAACCTGATGATCGGCGAGCGTACCGCGGAGGAGATCAAGATCAAAATCGGGACTGCTTATCCACTGGATATTAGTGAGACGGAAGAGGTCCGGGGTCGTGATCTGGTGACCGGTCTTCCCAAGACCGTTTTGGTAACTTCGGACGAGATCTACCGAGCCTTGTCCGAACCGATCTCTTCTATTATGGAGGCGATCCGGAATACGCTTGAAAAGACTCCCCCCGAGCTTTCCAGCGACATAATGGACCGCGGGATTATGATGGCCGGTGGCGGGGGGATGCTGCGGGGCCTCGACCGGTTGGTCAGCGAGGAGACCCATATGCCGGTGCATCTGGCCGAAGATCCGCTGCTGGCCGTGGCTTTTGGCTCCGGAAGAGTGCTTGAGAACATTGATATCCTTAAGAAGGTGCTGATTCAGCCCAAGAAGGTGGTTTAGCTTTTGCGCCGGAAGTGGTGGAAACGGATACTGGCGGCTGCCGTTCTTATTGCAGTGCTGATTGCGGCGATGTTTGTTACCGTTCCGGAACGTAAGGAACTGACCGTCCTGGAATCAGCCTTGCGCGATGTAGTCGCCCCGGTACAGACCGGACTTACCGTTGTTAGTGAGGAAGCCCTTTCCAGAATCCGTTCGGTGTTCACTCTGGGTCGTTCGGCCGAAACAGAGGAACTAAGAGAGCGCATGCGCGATCTGGAAGGTGAACTGGTCTTACTCGAAGAGTTTCGCCTGGAGAATGAGCGTCTCCGGGCTTTGCTTGAATACCGGGATAGTCAGGATCAATCCCGGCTTCTGCTGGCGCGTGTCATCGGACGGGATCCCGGCAATTGGTTCAGTACCATCCGTCTGAATCGCGGTGCTCAGGATGGTGTGCGCCAAGACGCGGTGGTGGTGCTTCCTTCGGGTCTGGTTGGCCGTGTACTGGCTGTGGCTGAGCATAGTAGCGATGTCTTACTGATTACCGATGCCCGAAGCGGAGTCGGTACACTGGTACAAGATACCCGGGTGCCGGGGGTGGTCAAGGGCAGCCTGGATCGTTCCGGCCACTTGCACATGTCATATCTAACTAGAGAAGAGCACATAGTGCCGAACCAGGCCGTGGTTACATCAGGGCTTGGAGGTGTATTTCCCAAGGGCATTCCCGTGGGCCGTATCGTGAGCGTTAGCGATGATCCGTCCGGTTTGACCAGGTCTGCCCAAGTGGTTCCGATGGTGGATTTCGACCACTTGGAAGAGGTCTTTATCGTTCTTGACAACGGGGGTCATTCCGTCGCCGAATAATAGGGGTATGGAGGCTGCCGTTATTGCATGTTTTTGTTCTAGCTCTTCTTGTAATCTTAGCTGTACTGCTGCAGACGACAGTCTTTCAGTTTCTTCGGGTAGCCGGGGTCAGCCCCGACCTGATCCTTGTTCTAGTGGTATTTTTTGCCATCTCTAACGGTCCCCGGCACGGGGCCGTTCTAGGTTTTGTGGGTGGCTTGGTGCAGGATCTGCTTTCGGGCTTCTACATCGGCATGAATGCCCTGAGCATGGCACTCACCGGTTACATTGTGGGCCTGGGATATCATACTCTGTTCCGGGAGAGCCCCTGGATCATGGCCGCCATCGCCTTCATCGCTTCCCTGGGTGCCCAAAGCCTGAACTACCTATTGCTTCTAAGCCTCGGTGTGACCATACTGCCTGCAAACGCCCTTTTCGGGGTGATTGTGCCGGTGGCCGTATATAATTCAGCGGTGGCCGTTCTTGCCTACCGGCGCTACTATTTGTCCAGTACCAGGGGAGTGCTTCGCAATTTCTCAAACTAGGGGTGACTAAGTGGAAAGGAAAACAGCGGATCGCACGGTTAACGACCGTAAGGTCATCAACAAGAAGCTGAACGTCTTCATCGCCGTGATGCTGCTCGTCTTCCTGGTTCTGGGTGCCCGTGTGGCTTATCTCCAAATTTTTGAAACGGAGCGCTACCGGACACTGGCTCGGGAAAACAGCCTGCGTCTGGTTTCCATCGCTGCACCCCGCGGTGAGATTTACGACCGCAGCGGGGTCAAGCTGGTGGGAAACCGGCCGCTCTATAACGTAACCTTGGTCAAGCTGGGGCAGAGCAAGGAGGAGTTGGAACCCCTTGTGGAACGGTTGTCACAGCTTCTGGACCGTGATCCGGATCTAATCTGGGCCAGGATTGACGACCCCTCGGTGCGCCGGTACGAGCGGATTAGGATTGCCAAGGATATCCCTCTGGAGACCGTTTCCCGCATTGAGGAGGGTGCCATTAATCTGCCCGGTATATCCATCGAGTTTGAGCCGATGCGCGAGTATCCCTACGATTCCACTCTGGCGCATGTGCTCGGCTACATCCGTGAGATTCAGCCGAAGCAGCTGGAACAGCACACCGATAAGGGCTACCGGATGGGTGATCAGTTCGGGCAGGACGGTCTGGAAAACACCCTCGAAGAGTATCTGCGCGGTCAAAAGGGTGCCGTACAGTTTGAGGTAGATGCTTTTGACCGACCGGTCCGCAGCCTGGGGGTACGTGAGCCTGTACCCGGAAACGACCTCCATCTGACCATCGACCATAAGGTACAGGATGCTGCGGAACGAGCCCTGGCCGCCTCGGTGCAGGCGGCACAGACTGCCGGAATGACTAGCCGCGCCGGCTCTGCGGTGGCCATTGATGTACGTAACGGTGAGGTGCTGGCCATGGCCAGCTACCCGGCTTATCCCCCGGGAATGTTCGCCGGTGATGTCAGCGCTGCCGAAGTGGAAGAAGTACTGACCTCTCCGGATCGTCCCCTTATCAACCGGGCCGTACAGTCCAGTTATCCGCCGGGTTCGACCTTTAAGATGATTACCGCAATTGCAGCCCTCGAGTCCGGGAAGATCACCCCCCAATATACCGTACACGACCCGGGTTACTACTGGCTGGGTCGAATGTACACCTGTTGGACTTATCCTCGTGGTCACGGGATTGTGAATGTGGAGAAGGGGATTCAGGTCTCCTGCAACACCTTCTTCTGGACGGTCGGAAAAATGATTGGACACGAACAGATCGCCAAGTATGCTGCAGAATTCGGACTGGGAAGCAAGAGTGGGATTGAGCTTAACGGGGAGGCAGCTGGGGTGGTTCCCACGCCAGAGTATAAAAGAACCATGGTTCAGGCCGAACTGGACCGGCGCTACAACCCTCAATTTGATGCTGTTAAGAAGAAGTACACGCCGCTGATTGAAGCGGCGGTGACGGATGAGGAAAGAGGACGCCTGACACGGGAAATGAAGCAGGAACAGGCGCGAATTCAGGCGCAGTACGACCGCTACGCTTGGGAACTCACCTGGCGGGACTACGATACCTTGAATATGTCGATTGGTCAGGGTTATAACGCTCACACCCCCCTCCAGCTAGCCAATTACGTGGCGGCCATTGCCAACGGGGGTACCCTCTACCGCCCGCATCTCGTCCGCCGGATTATCGGGCCGAATGGCGAAATGGTGCAAGAATACCAACCTGAAATCCTGCGTCGGGTGTCTGTTTCGGATGAGAACCTGGCCATAGTGCGCAACGGAATGAGTCTGGTTACTCAGCACGGAGGCACCGGTTTTGGGGCGTTCTGGGATTTTCCGATTCCGACCGCAGGCAAAACGGGAACGGCTGAGATTGCAGGGAAGGACAACAATGGCGTTTATGTCGCATATGCCCCGGTGGACAACCCGGAGATCGCTATTGCGGTGATTGTGGAGCAGGCTGGTCAGGGGAGCACGGCCGGGGCCCCGGTAGCTGAGGAGATGTTCAAGGCCTATTTTAACCTTGATGTCGAACCATAAACTGACCCCAATCGTCAAATCTAGAGGAAAAATATTCCACATAAGTCAGCAGGATTTGGTTAAGCGTTGTAGAAATACATAACCTGAGGTGGACGAGAACTATGGCGACGCAGCATTTGTTGGAGACTGCAAAGGATCAACCGGCCGTACTTATTGAACGTACACTCCGTTCCGGACAGATTGTCCACTACGAGGGCAACCTGGTAATCCTCGGTGACGTCAACCCCGGTGCAGAGGTCACGGCTACGGGAGATGTGGTTGTGATGGGAGTGCTCCGGGGCACGGTGCATGCCGGTGCGTCCGGGGATGAGTCGGCAACAGTGATCGCTTTCCGGCTTCAGCCTACACAGTTGCGTATTGCCGGATACATCGCCCGTTCGCCGGATGGTGAGACCAGCCGCCCAAACCAGCCGGAGATTGCCAGTGTAAGAGACGGTATTGTAACCATCGAAGACTTCCCGATCGGCGGGGAGCGATCAGGAAAAAACTAGAGGCCAGGAAGGAGCAGGAAGAATGAGCGAAGTTATCGTTGTGACTTCGGGTAAGGGAGGGGTAGGTAAGACCACCGTAACCGCCAACATCGGTTGTGGGTTGGCGATGATGGGGCACACGGTGACCCTGATCGACGCCGACACCGGGTTGCGCAATCTGGACGTTGTGCTCGGTCTGGAAAACCGCATCGTCTACGATTTGACCGATGTAATCGCCGGCAATTGCCGACTCCGTCAGGCCTTGATCAAGGATAAGCGTTATGAGGGTCTTCATCTTTTGCCTACGGCACAGACCAAGGATAAATCGGCCGTCCGCCCAGAGGACTTAATCAGTTTGTGTGAGGAACTGAAAGACTTGTTTGACTATGTCATCATTGATTGTCCGGCTGGCATTGAGCAGGGCTTTAAGAGTGCCATCGGCGCTGCGGAAAAGGCAATCGTGGTCACCACCCCTGAGGTGGCAGCCATCCGTGATGCCGACCGGGTGATTGGCCTGCTTGAGGCAAATGACCTAAACGATCCAAAGGTCATCGTCAATCGGATGCGGATGAAGATGGTTGACCGCGGTGACATGATGGGGATTGAAGACATCCTGGATATTCTCGGCATTGAACTCTTGGGTGTCATCCCAGACGACGAAGAGATTATTATCGGCACCAACCGCGGGGAACCGATTGTCGGCAACGATGACTCTTTAAGCGGCAAGGCCTTTAGGAATATCGTGATGCGTATTTTGGGCGAACCGGTTCCGCTCCTAAATCTGGAGCCGAACCAGGGATTATTCCTCAAACTGAAGAAGATAATTGGCTTTAAGTAGAATCAGGGAAGGAGGAACGGTGTTGCTGGATTTTATCACCCGCCTGTTTGGCAGGGAGAGTCCTGGGAGCAAGAGTGTGGCTATGGAGCGTCTGCGGCTGGTGCTTGTACACGACCGGGCCAACGTTTCCCCGCAACTCCTGCAGCTTCTAAGGGCGGACCTGATTCAGGTGATATCGAACTATATGGAAATCGACGAGGAGAATCTGGATGTTTCGCTCGAAAAGTTTGAGGATAAAGTAGCTCTGGTGGCTAATATTCCTGTAAAACGGATGAAGAGGGTAGCGAACAGCTAGATTCGATTAGCTGGGGTGGTCTTGGGGTCTTCGTTTATTTTTCACTTGGAGTCCGGTATAATCAAGGTTAGACTGGGACAACCCCACGGCGACAGGTGATGGTGAACGTTGATTTCGGGCCACAGGCTCCTGCGTAATCTTGATTACACGCTCATTTTAGTTGCGATGATGATCATCGCGCTGGGTTTGGTCACCGTTTCTTCGGCTTCTACGACGACTGGGACGGGGCAGGGTGTCTTTCTCACGCGTATTGTGGGGAAGCAGCTGATATCAATTGCCCTTGGTACAGTCGTCATCGTTTTTATAATGTTCCTGCGGTACGAGGATTTTTCCAGATATCGGCGTATCCTCTACGGACTGAACATTGCCATATTGTTGACGGTTTTGCTGTCTGGGCACGAGGCGCTAGGCGCTCAGCGATGGATCGATATCGCCGGGTTTAGGTTCCAGCCTTCTGAACCTGCCAAGCTGATCATGATTATCACACTGGCGGATTTTCTGACCTGCCGCGAGGGCAACCTCGCCCGCTTCCGGGATCTGCTTCCCGTATTCGCCTATGTGTCGGTTCCGATGCTGCTGATTCTAATTCAGCCCGACCTAGGCACCTCCTTGGTCTTTTTTGCCATTACCTTCGGTATGCTCTATGTCGCCGGTGCCAAGCCGCTGCTTCTTGGGGGTTTAGCCGGTGGAGTATTCGGCGGTGTAGTCATTTGGATTTGGGGGCACCTGCAACACGGCATCTGGATAACCCTGAAAGACTACCAGATTTCCCGGTTGACCATCTTTTTGAACCCCTGGGCCGATTGGGCGGGAGCAGGCTACCAGATGATCCAGTCGCAAATTGCCATCGGTGCCGGAGGGCTATGGGGGCGCGGACTGTACAGCGGCAGTCAGAATCAGCTTAACTTTCTTCCGGAGCAACACACTGATTTTATCTTCTCGGTTTTTGCTGAGGAACTCGGTTTCATAGGCGTGGTTCTTTTGTTGGCTCTCTATTTTATCCTGCTGTATCGGGGTTTACGGATCGCCGGCCAGGCACGGGACTTGTTTGGGACTCTCCTGGCCACCGGAATCGTCTCCATGCTGTTCTTCCAACTCCTAACGAACATCGGGATGACGGCCGGAATAATGCCTGTGACCGGCATACCGCTGCCTCTCTTCAGCTATGGTGGCACCTCGATGCTTACCACACTGGCAGCAATCGGAATCCTGCTGAACATATGGCTGCGACGACAAAAGATCATCTTCTGATCGAGCATTTGGAGGAAGTGGAACGATGGCCCTGTTCGATCGCTTTGCCGCCGACTACGACCTCTGGTATGAAACACCCCTCGGCCGGGAAGTCGACCGCTTGGAGAGAGACCTCTTTAATACCATCGCCGGCCCCAAGCCTGGAGAGAGAGTGTTGGATGCCGGATGTGGGACCGGTCGTCTGTGTCTGGAACTGGCCGAGTTGGGCCTGATCGTACTGGGTGTAGATATCTCAGGGAAGATGCTTGATGAGGCCCGCCGTAAGACGGCCGGTTATCCCAGGGTTGACTTGATTCAGGCGGACATTAACCGTATTCCGTTTCCCAGTCAGACCTTCGACCTGGTTACCGCCTTCACTGTCCTGGAATTCAGTGCCCACCCGGAGACTGCCGTCCGTGAACTGTGGCGCCTGGTGCGTCCCAAGGGACGCCTAGTAATCGCGGTTCTGAACGCTTACAGCCCTTGGGCCGTGCATCGCCGCCGCCGTGCTGCCGGGGGCGAAAGTGTGTTTTCGTACGCCCGGTTTTATCGTCCCTGGGAACTTATCTCCCTTATCGGCCGTGTGACCGGGGAAGAGCGGATCACCTGGGGTTCTACGGTCTTTATCCCTCCTTCCGGCGGTATTCTCTCCGTGAGCCTTGCCCGTCCAATTGACCGTGTTGGACGGACTGTGCTCAAACCCTTCGGAGCGCTCCTGGTGATGCGGGTCGACAAGACCAGGATCCGCCAAACCGTGCGTACCGACCAGCATCTCCCGCACCTCTGTCCTGAAGCCCACTAACTGTTCAATCCCGCCGTCTGCACAAATCCCTTAAACCTGCCTTTTGTTTTTCTAGGGGCTTGTCATCATTGTCCACTCACGGGCATATAGTTCAGTAGTCTTGTCTACTGGAGGGATTTGGTATGAAGCGGTTTAGCCAGAGTAAATGGGACTGGCCCTCAAAGCCCCAACCCCCGCGTCGCGGTCCGAGTCGTCGTTTGATTG
This sequence comes from Desulforudis sp., assembly GCA_019084485.1. Taxonomy (GTDB): domain Bacteria; phylum Bacillota; class Desulfotomaculia; order Desulfotomaculales; family Desulforudaceae; genus SURF-60. The sequence goes on from JAHRFU010000020.1 coordinate 50,160, forward strand.
GGCAGTGCCTTTTGGTTCTCGCGGTCTTCCTTGTCTTGCTGGCCATCAAGGACAGCAGGGGGCCTTTAGGCACGCAGGTACGTGACACCTTGGCTTACGTACTGACTACCGAGTGGAACTACCAGACCGCAGTGGATCGGGTAGTACACCTCGGCCTACAGACAGTAGCGGTAGATTTGCCGTTTCTGACGGGGCCGCCCCATCGTGATACGGCGGAAGTGCTGGGTCCGGTCAACGAGAAGGGGGATTTTTCGGATGAAGAACTGCCCTTACCGGTTTCGGGCCGAGTGGTAAAGGAATTCGGGTGGGTGGTAGACCCCCTGGACAACCTGGAGCGGTTTTCTCCAGGGATCGGCATTGAGGCTGCCGAGGGCAGTCCGATCCGTGCCGTGATGCCTGGGACGGTAAAGATGGTTGGAACGGATCGGACCTATGGAAAGTACGTATTAGTAGATCACGGAGAAGAAGTCTACACCCTATACGCCAATCTTGGCGGGCTCCTGGTGGAGAATGGGGACCGAGTCAGTGTGGGCCAGGTGCTTGGAGCGGCAGGAACCGAAGGGAGCTTAGCTGAGCCGGGGCTGCACTTTGAACTCCGTGAACAAGGTCGCCTAATCGACCCCCTGACCAGACTCGCTCCTCCAACCCGATAATGGGGAAGTGGGACAGCCTATACCAACACCTGGAAGGTGCAGTGTGCGCTTCGGGATTGCCGGAACAAACGATAGGGAGTATAGATCAAAAATGCGCAGTGAGCCGCGGATCAGCGTCGACCGCCTGTCTGAGTGAGCGCAGCGAGCGAGTTCGGCGACGCCCGAGGCGAA
>JAHRFU010000029.1 GCA_019084485.1 Desulforudis sp.
ACATCAGGCAGGATATGACGGGTCATAATGCCAACATCGGATGTGCCGGAAGTCCTTGCCGCAAGCACGAACTCCTTTGGCCTCTGTCTGGTGGGTGGAATATGCCCGGTTTGTCCGGGCTATTGTCCTGTCGGTGAAGGCAAAGGAGTTCGTGCTTGCGGCAAGGGCTTCCGGCACATCCGATATTGGCATTATGACCCGTCATATCCTGCCTGATGTTCTCTCGCCTGTTATTGTCCTGGCGACCCTGGACATGGGCAAGCTGATCCTGGTGATTTCCGGCCTTTCCTTCCTGGGGCTCGGTGCCCAGCCACCCGCGCCGGAATGGGGCGCGATGCTCAACGACGGCCGACCCTACCTGCAGGTGGCGCCCCAGTTGATGCTCTACCCTGGATTAGCAATTATGACTGTTGTACTGGCCTTCAACCTTCTGGGTGACGGACTTCGGGATGCTCTCGACCCCAGGGATACGGTACGGGTATAGGGGGTAGTTTTTTGCCTGGCAACAGCGTGCTGGAGGTTTCTAACCTGGCCACTTGTTTTACCGGATCTGCAGGAGTGGTAAAAGCCGTCAACGGGGTGACTTTCGCCGTTAAGGCCGGGCAGACTTTGGGCGTGGTAGGGGAAAGCGGCTGTGGCAAGAGTGTCATGTGCCTTTCTCTTGTTGGTCTTATCGGCCCGCCGGGACGAATTGTAAGCGGTGAAGTCTGGTTAAACGGGCAAGATCTTCTTCAGCTTTCGCCAAAAGAAATCCGGCGGGTACGCGGCAGGGAGATTGCTCTTGTCTTCCAGGACCCGATGACTTCCCTTAATCCCATTCTTACTGTTGGCACGCAGCTTACCGAGACCATTGTATCTCACGAAGAGGTGTCCAAAGCAGAAGCTCGACGGAGGGCCCTGGAGCTTCTGGCCAGAGTAGGCCTGCCGGACCCGGAAAGGCTGATGCGGCGTTATCCTTTTCAACTGTCGGGAGGAATGTGCCAGCGCGTGATGATCGCCATGGCCTTGTCTTTGCAGCCCAATGTACTAATTGCCGATGAGACTACCACTGCGCTGGACGTTACCGTACAGGCGCAGATCCTGGCGGAATTAAAGCGGCTGCAGAAGGAGTTGGGGATGGCCATTGTCCTTATTACCCACGACCTGGGGGTTGTCGCGGCGATGGCCGACGAGGTGGCGGTGATGTACGCGGGATCGATTGTGGAGTACGGTCCTACGGTCGAAATCTTTGCCAGCCCCGGTCACCCCTACACGAGGGCATTGTTGCGTTCTGTGCCGCGGCTGGGAGGAGAAGAGGAACTGGCGCCCATAGAAGGGCAGCCGCCGACACTTCTCAATCCGCCAGGGTACTGTGCCTTCCTGCCCCGCTGCACTCAGGCGGGCGAAGAGTGCAGCGGGGACAAGCCCGGGTTGCACCCGTTTGGTCCGGGACGCTATGTGGCCTGCTGTTTGAGAGGTGAGAGGTGAGAATTGGGAAGTGGGAGGTGAGAGGTGGGAGTTCGTGAGCTTGCTCCGGGTGATTGATTTGGCAAAGCACTACGGTACGGGAGGCGGTTTCCTGGCGGGTGGAAGAGAAAAGGTGCTGGCCGTGGACGGTGTGTCCCTGTCTTTGGCCCGGGGCGAGACCCTGGGTCTGGTGGGGGAAAGCGGCTGCGGCAAGAGTACTCTGGGCCGGTTGATCTTACGCCTGGAGGAGCCCACGGCGGGGAAGATTTTTTTCGCCGGCGAGGAGATCACCGCCTGGACGGGAAAGCGGCTCCGGGAGCTTCGCCAACGGGTTCAGATCGTTTTCCAGGATTCCTATTCTTCCCTTAACAGCCGTCAAACGGTGGGAGCAATCATTGAAGAACCGCTACTCAATTTTGGGGCCGGGAAAAAGGAGCGTCAGAAGAAAGTCCGGGAGCTGTTGGCGACGGTCGGCCTTGAACCTGAACTTGTTTCCAGGTACCCGCATGAGTTCAGCGGGGGCCAGCGGCAACGCATCAACATCGCGCGGGCACTGGCCCTAAAACCTGAATTCATCGTCTGCGACGAGCCTGTATCCAGCCTGGACGTTTCCATCCGGGCGCAGGTCTTGAACCTGCTGCGTGAACTAAAGAAAGAGTTCGGCTTGTCCTATCTTTTCATTTCCCACGACCTGGCGGCGGTGAGCTATCTGGCCGACCGGGTGGCGGTGATGTACCTGGGGAAGATCGTGGAGGTGCTGGCTACCCGAAGACTTCTGGATGATGCCCGTCACCCCTATACACGGACGCTGTTGGCGGCGGTGCCCGTTCCCGACCCGCGGCAAAGAGAGGTTTGCCAGGAAGTTATTAAGGGGGAGCCGCCCGACCCGGCGAAGCATCCTAAGGGCTGCCGCTTTCACCCCCGCTGCCCCGGAGCGATTGATGTATGCCGGCGAACGGAACCTGTTTTGGAGGAGGTGAATGAGGGGCACCTGGTAGCTTGCCATCTGGATTAGTTAGACAAAATAAGGACTATTAGAAAGCAGGAGGTTAACAATGCAGGGGAAAAAGGATGTGTTGCTCCTTGCGACTTACGGGATGGAAATAGTGGAATGCGGGGGCACTCTGGCCAAGCATGTACAAGCCGGCGCGCAAGTACATGCAGCAGTTTCCCTGGTAAG
>JAHRFU010000109.1 GCA_019084485.1 Desulforudis sp.
CACAAGGCTCAGGAAGTGAAACGGCTGCAGGATGAAGGGAAGATCGTGGCCATGGTCGGCGACGGCCTTAACGACGCACCCGCTCTAGCCCAGGCGAACGTCGGGGTGGCCATCGGTACTGGTACGGATGTGGCCATGGAGGCGTCCGACGTGACGCTGATCACCGGCGACCTGCGGGGCGTGGTTACCGCCCTCAGGCTTTCGAAGGCGACCATCGGCATGATCAGACAAAACCTCTTCTGGGCCTTTGCCTACAACATCGTACTCATCCCGGTAGCGGCCGGAGTGCTCTATCCCCTGTACGGCATCCTGCTAAACCCCATGCTCGCGGCTGCGGCCATGGCCTTCAGCTCCATCTCCGTCGTGATGAATTCCCTGCGCCTGCGCTGGTTCAAGGCGGTGGAATTCTAAGTCATTCACTCACCTTGAGCGGCTCTCATCCTCCCATGATTTACCGGGCAAGCAAGAACCGTCCCCACTTGCTCAAGCAAGAACCGTCCCCACTTGCTCCGGGCAAGCAAGAACCGTCCCCACTTGCTCCCACTTGCTCCTTGCTCCGGCGCACCTGCAGGTGCTTTTGCAAAAGCATGTTAAAAAAAGTCGGCGTGCTTCTGGCAGGAATGCTTATCGGTCACGGCGAATTCTTACCGAATCATCTGAACATTTGCGACCCCAGGGGAGTAAGCGAGGGATGGGAACTCGCCGGCCAGTTTCACCGAAGGCGGTAAAAAACAGATCGCAAGGATTCTTGAAGACAGTGTCCTGGATTCTGTCAAGGATAGGAGATGTCAGAAACGTTTAAGTGTTTGCGGGATGGGTAAATACTCCTGATTTAAGCACGAGGTAGAGCTCTTGTTTCTGTCTCTTGTCAAATGCTGGTTTCACAATAGGGGGTTAAGGTGATGGGCGAGAAGGAAGCCGGGCAAGCCCGTTTTCCGGAGCCGACTAGAAAGGGCGAGATAATCCTAAGACTGTCGGAATTTGAGTTCCCGCCTATGCAGGACGTGCTCCTGACGGGAAGAAAAGCACCGATCGGCCCGGAAGCCGTAAGGAGGATGGTGGAGGCGCTTTCGCCGGAGCAGTATGAGATTATCCGCCTGGAGCATCCGTTGTTCGACGCCGTGGTCCTAAAAAAATCTTTGCTTAAACTCCTTCCCAGGGAGAAACTCTTGCCGATCATCCTGGAAGAAGGGGAGAGGGTGGCGACCGAGAACACCATTGTCAAGGTGCATGTCAGCGTTATTATCCATGTGTCCCGGGCGGTGGAGCTTTGATGCGCGTGCAAGACATAATGAGTCAGCCGCTCGTGACCATTTCTTCTGACTGGTCCGTCCGGGATGCGGTTGAGCTGATGGACCGGATGAAAATCGGGAGTTTGCCGGTTGTGGAGGACGAGCGGCTTGTTGGCATCGTTACTTCCCGGGATGTGAGAGGTGCCCACCCCAACCGGCTGGTGGCCGATGTCATGAGGATGGACGTGGTAACCGTTACGCCGGAGAGTTCTCTTTGGGAAGCGAAGGAACTCTTGGAGCAACACGGTATCGAACGTCTGGTTTTAGTGGAGCGAGACTCTCCGGTGGGTATCGTGACGAAGTCACGCCTTTATGCCGAACTCGGTAAACACGTCGACAGCCTGACAGGCCTTGAGCGGGCGGGGTTGCTGCAGAGAAAAGCGGCGGAGTTACTCAAGCAAGGCGAAGAGATCGCCGTCATTTTCCTTGACCTCGATGATTTTGGCGTTATCGACAAAGAGTACGGGCACGTTTTCGGTGATGAAATCCTGATGCTGGTGGCGAAGACCTTGAGAGGCTTGATGACAGACGATGTGGACAGCCTGTGCCGTTATGCAGGCGACGAGTTCGGCGTTGTAACCGCCAGGCCCTTGGACGAAGCAAAACAGCTCGCGCTGCGCATGGTCACCGCGCTCAGGACGGAAAGTTGGCCGCGTGACGTCAAGGTGACGGGGTCCGCCGGTGTGGCAGGTGGACGGCGACAGCCTGGGCGCCAGACAGGGAACGAAATCTGCACCGTAAGCGACCTTATCAACATGGCCAGCATTGCATCCACATCCGCGAAGAAAGACGGAAAGCCGGTAGTCGTAGCCGGGAAGGTGGAACTCACCGAAGAGGTTTCCTAGTACTACGAGGCATCACCAACGATGTACACGTTTGGCAGGGCGACGTAGAGATTTTGCCTCCGGATTATCCGGGTCGTGGTCGGCCACGGAAATATCCAGTTGAATTACCTTCAGATGACAGTGTGCTGGAAGTCGCAAAAAACCTGCCGGATGATTCTTGGCTCCAGATCACTTGGCGGGAAGGCAAGAAAGGACCGATGACCGGTCGTTTTGCGGCAGTCCGGGTCCGAAGAGATCATCCAAGACTAGAAACAGCCTAGATAGTGTGTCCAGATTTTGGGGCGATCCAGTTCCGCAGCCAGCCCCTTGACTATCGGGTCGAGGTACTGCCGATCCAATTGGTCTGCTTGTTGCCGGATGATCCCTTCTACATCCTTGAGATCTTGGGTACGTTCCGAGATAATCTTGTGGATGATCAGGTCTTCGGGTCTACATATCCTGACTGGTACACCGTGAATCCTGCGAATGGCGGCTCGGTCTATGGCCTTCTTCTCATAGGGTAACTGGGCAAAGACCATGTCGACTCGAAACCCATTGGGGACCTTAGCTGGGAGTACCCTGGTTTGGTTCACGAAGTCCACGGGGTCATCCACCAGGACTTCAAATTCCTTTGCAATACTCGGCACCAAGAGCTGTAAATGATCCTCATCAACCCAGACCGAAATGTCGACGTCAATGGTGGCGGGCGGTACGCCCCATACCAGATTGGCAATACCGTCGATGACCATGTAGGGTACGCCGTTGTCATCAAGAAATCTGACTACCTGGATTAGAGTTCGCTCAAGACCGGTCACATAGACCCGTTCCTTTCAGCCGCTTGTGCATCAGCCGCACCCGCTGTCCGACCTCGGAGACACTGTCTTTGTCGGTAATCGGCCTGCCCCCGCTGCTTACCCATAGATCAGCTAGCTCCCCCACCATCCGGAGACGCGTCGATGCATCGCCGTCCGG
>JAHRFU010000115.1 GCA_019084485.1 Desulforudis sp.
GAACAATACCAGAGACACCAGAATCAAAAGCACCTGTCCGACACCTGCGGACAGCAGAAAGAGGATCACCTTCCGAATGTTGTCGAAGACCACCCGACCTTCCCGTACCGCGGCAAAGATGCTGGCAAAGTTGTCGTCGGTAATAATCATGTCTGAGGTTTCCTTGGCCGCATCCGTACCCGTACGGCCCATGGCCACGCCGATGTGGGCCGCCTTTAAGGCCGGGGTGTCGTTCACGCCGTCGCCGGTCACCGCCACGACCTCGCCGCGCTTAATCAGCTGCTGCACTATCCGAAGTTTGTGCAGCGGAGCCACCCGGGCATAAATGGACACCTTTGGTACTTGCCGGTACAGTTCCTCATCCGACATAGCCTCAATATCCCGACCGGTGAGCACTGCCACATTTTCTCCCTTGATGATCCCCAGGCTGCGGGCGATAGCCGTTGCCGTGATCTGGTGGTCTCCGGTGACCATTATCACCCGAATGCCGGCCTTGTTAGCCTTGGAAATGGCTGCAGACGCCTCGGACCGCGGTGGGTCGATCATCCCCTGCAGGCCCAGAAAGACCACTTCTTGCGCGATTAATTCCTTGGTCAGGTTAACGGTGTCGGCCGGGACACGCTTACAGGCCACGGCCAATACGCGCAGGCCGGCAAGTCCCATCCGGCGGTACTCGGCCATCACCCGGTCGTATTCAAGCGGGCCTTCCCCGTCAGTGTCAGCGGCGTGGCTACACATCTCAAGCACCCTTTCCGGTGCTCCTTTGATAAAGACGATGTTGCCGTCCCGCCCGGCCTCACGGTGCAGGGTGGCCATATACATCAGATCCGACTCAAACGGAATCTCATCAATTTTCGGATACTGTTTCTCCTCTACCTCGGGGTCGAGACCAGCCTTGATCCCCCCGACGATTAACGCCACCTCCGTCGGATCGCCCTCCGGCTTGTGACCCTGCTCTTCATCAAACCCAAGCCTGGACTCATTGGCCAGTATCCCGCCTTGGAGACAAAGCTCAAGAATCCGGTTTTCCGAGAGGTGAACGGGTTCCTCAGACACCGGATCGACGACGTCCCCCTTGGGTTCGAAGCCCACACCGCTGACATTGTAACGGCGTCCGGCAGCAAAGATCTCCTGTACGGTCATTTCATTCTTGGTCAGGGTACCGGTCTTGTCGGAGGCGATGACCGTGGTCCCACCCAAGGTCTCCACTGCGGGGAGTTGGCGAATGATGGCGTTGCGCCGGGCCATCTGCTTGACTCCTACAGCCAGGGTAATCGTAACCACGATCGGCAGACCTTCAGGAATGGCACCCACCGCCAGGGCGATACCGGTAAGCAACATCTCCACAAAGGGGATGCCCATAGCCATCCCCAGCAGCACCGCAAAGGCGGAGATGACCAGAATGGCATAACCGATCCAGCGTCCAAATGCGCCGAGTTGCACCTGTAGGGGGGTCGGTGCGGACTGCACCTTGGCCACCTGCTCGGAGATCTTACCCAATTCGGTCTCACGCCCGATGGTGGCCACAATTCCACGTCCTCTTCCCGAGAGGACCAGCGTACCCATGAAAGCGATGTTGCGACGGTCGCCCAACGCCGGGAACTCGTCGTACACCGGCGTAATATCTTTCCGCACCCCCAGAGACTCTCCGGTCAGGGCGGACTCGTTGACTTCAAGCCGGGTGACCTCAAATAGACGTAGATCGGCGGGTATTTTTGTGCCCGATCCGATCAGTACCACATCACCGGGAACCAGGTCTTTGCTGTCGATCTCCACCGTCACTCCGTCACGGATGACCCGCGCCCGGGGTGCCGAGAGGGTTGCCAGGGAACGGATGGCCTGTTCGGCCTTAAGCTCCTGGGTCAAGCCGATTACGGCGTTGATGACCACTACAGCCATGATCACCCAGGTGTCGATGAAATGGCCAAGTACCGCTGTGAGGGCGGCAGCCACCAACAGGATGAAGATCAGGGGATCCCGGAACTGATCCAGGATCACCTTCAGAGCGTTGAACTGCTCGGCTTCCTGTAAGGTATTTGTTCCGAACCGGGCCTGCCGCTGGGCAGCCTCAGCCGAACTTAGCCCGCTGGATCCGGTATTCAGCGCCTGAAAGACTTCTTCGACCTCTTTGTTGTAATACAGAGCCTGTTCCCCCCAACGGTAGCATTATCGGTGACCGGCCGAAGCGAAGCCGTTCAGCAGTCCTGACTTTTTTAGCCTCCCAGACCGATCCCAAATTATGCGCGGGCGCTGCGTCAAAAAGGTGGTCTGTTAAGGCTTGTCAGGCCATAAATTCTACATTGACGGAGCCTTTTGTTCAGGACAATCCCCCACAGCCCCCTGGCGGGGTGGGGTTGATCCGTATTGGAGTTGAATGCCATGCGTCGAGTTGTACTGCTCACCAAAGGGCGCATCCTCGGTATTGCGGCGCTTTGCCTGCTGGGTTTGACCGGGCTGGTGCTAAGCCTTTGGGTGCCCTACGAGGTCGAGTACACCGGTGAAGAGTCGGTGGTTCGGATCTCATTTCTCGTTCCAATGCAGAAGTCGAACACCGAGCAGAAGTTGCGCGTAATTCCGGAAAATCCCAGGGTGGAGCCGCAGGTAGACATCAACTGGTGCGGGTCGTCCACGATGGTATTGAGGATTCGGGAGAACGAAGAGTTGGAGGGTCAGCGGATCCGGGTGAGACTGACCGGTGCCCGAACCCTGATCAGTGCCCTGATCAAATCCGTAAATATTGTGGTCCAGCGTCCGGTCGAGCCTGAATTGCGTGACCTGACCCCGACCGTAGCCAGTCGCGGGTCGGTGGTCCTGCGGTTTAACACCCCTTTGGATCCGTCCACTGTGCCCGGTAACATTGTGCTCATGCATAACGGTGTTCCGGTGGCGGGCCGATGGGAACCTTCCGGTGCGGACGGCCAATCCCGAACAGTCGACACCAGCGTCTGGCTTTTTGAACCCCGTCACTCCCTGCCCCACGATGAGACCTACGCGGTCGTGGTCAAGACAGCAGTTGCCAGCCAGACCGGGGTCAGGCCGAAGAGTGAAATCAGGGGAAACGTCCGTTCCGCTCCAGCGCTAGCCATGTTGTCCTTAAAGCCGACGGATAAAGCCAAGGAGGTAGACCTGCATCCGGAAATTACGGTTGAATACAATCAGCCCCTCTTACGGGCCGAGGTACGGGTGGAGAGTGTGCGCGGAAAAACTGATGTTTGGGCGAACCAAGTGCAGTTCACCCCGCTGGAGGTATTGATACCGGGTGAAACCTATAAGGTGAAGATCAGGGCTACCTCGCGACACGGTGAGGAGGTCACTACCGCCTTTCAGTTCACGACCAGAGACGTGCAAAACCGGATGTGGGTGGCCGTGGACCTCGAAGGGACCCACAACGTGACGGTGTACAAGGGGCGTGAACCGTACAAAACCTTCAAGGCCTCGGGCGGTAAGGTTACCTCACCCACCCCCCTGGGCACCTATTACGTCTACAACCGGGGCTACTGCTTCTACAACGCCCGTTTGCATGAAGGAGCCTACTACTGGGTACAGTTTTCAGGGCCCTTCCTCTTCCACTCCATACCCTTCGACACCAGTGGCAAAATCAAAGATCAGGAGGCTGAAAAGCTTGGTCAGCCAGCCAGTCACGGGTGTGTGCGCTTAAGCCTCGAAGACGCCCGGTGGTTCTACGAAAACGTACCGAACGGAACGATGATCGTCATCTACAACGAACACTGAAAAGCTAAAATACATCCGAGGCGGTCGAAAAGAAAAAACTGGTTGCGCTGGCGATTCAATGGCAGTAAAACTATAGATAGGAATAGTACTAATTAGGAGGCAACCAGATGGACGTGGAAGAAATCACGCAGCAACTAAAGGAACACGCTTGCCGCCTGACTCCCCAGCGCCGCATGATCGTCCAGGCCCTGTTGGCATCATCGGAGCCGCTCACCGCACAGCAGGTCCATAGCAGCGTCAGCCGTACCTTTCCGAATATCAGCTTTGACACGGTGTATCGTAACCTAGGACTCTTAAGCCGGCTCGGTATCGTCAACCGGATCAACCTGAAAGTGAAGTTTAACTGCCGCTTTGAACTCGCCCAGGAGCACAGACACCATTTCATCTGTCTGAGCTGCGGCTCATCTTTCCCGGTGAGTTACTGCCCGTTCGAGCACTACTCGTCCAAGGCCCAGACCGATACCGGGTTTCGGGTCGTCGATCACGCCTTTGAAGTTTATGGGTACTGCGCGGGGTGCAATGTCGGGAACCACGTAGATCTTGCGTCGGCAGTGAATCCGTAAAGTCTGGAGTGGGGTAACAAGAATGGAATTGGAGCATAAACAGCCGCCAGTCGAGGTTGCCGACCTGACCGTGCAACTAGGTGACAAGTTAGTTCTCGACAACCTCAATTTCACCGTAAAAGAAGGGTCCTTTACCAGCATTATCGGTCCCAATGGGGCCGGGAAGACGACGCTGGTGCGGGTTCTTTTGGGACTGATCCGACCCGGCAAAGGCAGCGTGCACCTGTTCGGGAGCATCCCGCTCCGATCCAGAAACCGCCGCCACGGAATTGGCTACCTCCCCCAGCGGAAAGAGTTTGACCGTCGGTTTCCGGTCTCCGCTCTGGACGTGGCGATGATGGGCCGGGTCGCCTGTATGGGCCTGTTCCGCTTCCCCAAGCCAAAAGACCGGGACGCAGCACTGGAAACCCTGCGCAGAGTCGGTTTGAAGGACGACCAGACGCACCGCCCGATCGGTGAGTTATCCGGCGGCCAACAGCAACTGGTCTTTTTGGCGCGGGCGCTGTGCAGCCACACCCGTCTGCTGCTCCTGGACGAACCGACCACCGGGCTGGATCCGGCCGGGCAGGAACGCTTCTACGATGTAGTACAGACCCTAAGGCGCAACCTCGGCCTGACCATTCTGGTCGTCTCCCACGATGTCGATACCATCAGCCGGTTTGCGGACCGGTTTATTTGCTTAGACCGCAGCGTCCTAGTACAGGGAAATCCGGCTGAAGTCCTCGCCAGCAGCCACCTGAAGGAAGCTTACTGGGGCCGGAGTGAACAAATTCCGCTTTCTACCGGATGCCTGGGGGTTTTGTAGAGTATGGAAATGTTCGCCTACGAGTTTATGCAGCGGGCCTTCATCGCCGGGGTTATGGCCGGGCTCCTCTGCTCTTTCGTCTCCCTGTTTGTGGTGATGCAACGGTTGGCCTTTGCCGGAGTGGGTATTTCGCATTCGGCACTCGGTGGGGTAGCCGTAGGCCTTTTGGCGGGTGTCAACCCGGTACTCTCAGCCGGTCTATTCTGTACGGCGGTCGCCTGGCTCATCGGGTTTATCAGTAAAAAGGGCGACATTCACGCCGATACGGTCATCGGCGTCCTTTTCAGTGCGACCATGGCTCTGGGGATCATCTTGATCAGCCTCACCCAGGGCTACTATCCGGATCTCATGGGGTTCCTGTTCGGCAACATCCTGGCCGTCACTCGCCAGGATCTGTGGATCCTTGGAATCGTCGGAACCGCCATCGCCCTTTTCCTGATGCTGTTCTTTAAAGAACTCTTGTTCGTCTGCTTTGATGAGGAAACGGCAAAGGCAGCCGGTCTACCGACTACCTTTCTTTACTATGCCCTGCTCACTGTGATCGCGGTAACGATTGTGATCTGCGTAAAAATCCTCGGCATTGTCCTGGCCTCGGCCCTGTTGGTCATTCCCGCCATCACCGGTTACGAACTGGCCCGGAACTTCCGCGGCGTGCTGGTGGTCTCGCTGGTCAGCGGCGTGTCAACGGCAATGGCTGGATTAGTGCTCTCGTACCACCTGAACCTGCCGTCCGGGGCCACAATCGTGCTCTGTGCCACCCTGCTGTTCTTTGCGGCAATGCTGCTTTCCCCGCGTCGCCGCTGGATCCACGCCCTCAAGGGGCGGGAAACGGGGACAGGCAACTTTTCCACGACGTAATCTACCTGTCCCCGATTCCCAACTCAGTGGAGGTGTAGCGGGGTGGTGGGCTCCGCATCCGGTTGGGGGTAGCCTTTCCGGGCTGTGTAGGTGGTGTGTAGCAACCGTTTGGCACGCTCACTTCCCGGATGGCCTAGGTACTCCTCATAGAGTCGCTTCACCGCCGGGTTTTCGTGCGCCCGACGGAGTTCCCGGCCGAGGTCAATGGCGAAAAGGGCCTCTACCCGCTTCCGCCGGTGCTCTTCGGACACCTCGGCCCCAGCTGTGCCGTGAATGGGCTGTCCCCCGCCGCCGATACAGCCGCCCGGGCAACCCATGATTTCCAGGAAGTGAAACTCTTCCCCCTGTTTAATTCGCTCCATCAGACGCTTGGCGTTGCGTGTGCCGTGAGCCACCGCGATGCGCAGTGTTCGACCCTTCAGGATCACATCCGCTTCACGGACACCCTGCAGACCGCGTACAGCGTCGAATTCCAGCCGGGCCATTTCTTCGTCTTCGACCAAGGCGTAGGCAGTTCGAATGGCTGCTTCCATGACCCCGCCTGTGGCGGCAAAGATGGTACCGGCACCGGTGGAAATCCCCAACGGGTTGTCGAAGCCCTCGTCTTGCAGGTTCCTAAAATCCACCCCCGCCTGGCGAATCATTCTGGCTAATTCCCGAGTAGTTAGAACATAGTCCACGTCGCGGCGGCCCTCGCTGACCATCTCCGGCCTGGCGGCTTCAAACTTCTTCGCGGTACAGGGCATCACGGCCACGGTCACGATCACGTCCGGATCGAGCCCGGCTTTCTCCGCAAAATAGGTTTTAGTAAGCGCCCCGAGCATCTCCTGGGGGGATTTACATGTGGAGAGATTGTCCAGAAATTCAGGGTAGAAATGTTCACAGAACTTCACCCATCCTGGGCTACACGAGGAAATCAGGGGGAGCTTACCGTGCCCTTCAAGGCGCTCCAGCAGTTCGTGCGCTTCCTCCATAATGGTTAGGTCCGCCGCAAATTCGGTTGAGAAGACGGACTCAAATCCGATCCGGCGCAGGGCTGCGGCCAGCTTTCCGCTGACCACCGTACCCACCGGCATCCCGAAGGACTCGCCAAGAGTGACCTGGATGGCGGGTGCGGTCTGTACCACAGCGTGCTGCGCCGAGTCTTCCACGGCGGCCCAGACCTCATTGATGTACTCCCGTTCCGTAATCGCCCCCGTGGGGCAGGACATCGCACACTGGCCGCAGGAGATGCAGGCCGCCTCTCCCGGATCGGTTTCAAAGGCCGGCGCGATCACCGTTTCCGCTCCCCGGTGCAGGGCAGTCAGAGCACTGACGTCTTGCGTTTTTCGGCAGACGGCCTCGCAGCGGCGGCACTTGATGCATTTGTTGTAATCACGAATCATAAAGGGGTTTTGATCGTGGATCTTGTACTTACGGCGTCCAACGGGCAGTTTGGTGCGGCGCAGACCGACGTCGGAGGCCACCTTGCGCAGTTCACAGGTTTCGCTTCGGGGGCAGACGGGACATTCCTGATTGTGTTCAGTGAGCAGCAGTTCGATTACCCGGCGGCGTGCTCGGCGCACCCGGGGAGTATTGGTCTGCACCTTCATTCCCTCACGCACGGGGGTGACACAGGAGGCCTGCAGCGTGCGGGCACCCTCAACCTCCACCAGGCAGACGCGGCAGCAGCCCGGCTCACTGACACCCTTCAGATAGCATAGCGTTGGGATCTCAATCCCGTTTTCCCGGGCAACGTCAACAACCTTGGTTCCTTTGGGTGCCTGCAGTTCCCGCCCGTCTATCCAGATGCTGACCAGGTCGGGAGTTGCCTCCCTGGTTGGGTGGGCTGACTTGTCCTGTTTGTCCTGTTGATGTGTTTCCTTCTGCACGCCGCGACACCTCCGTCAAAAACCAACATACAGCGTTAGCTTTTGATGAGGTACCGGAATTAATACTGCTTGCTTTCTCTAATCGGGCTCGGCAGGACCGGAGCTGCGGTCGGAAGCAATCCCGTACAATATCAGGCTGAACAGTTGGTCGATGGTCGCGCTCATCGTCAGGCCATGGCTAATCACGAAATCAGGGGTGGCGGTAGCCCGCACCGCGGCCACGATCGCATTGACCACGATCCGGGGGTCGATCGGCCTGAATTCGCCCCTTTTCTGGCCCTCGGCAATGAGTTCGCCCATGTAGTGGATGCGCTGCATCCGAAAACGGTCAATGCGGTCCCAGGCTGTAGGATAGTAGCGCTGGATGTCCGCAATGATCACTGGACGCAATACGAGTACCCGTTCGGCAATAATACTGATAATGAATCGGATCTTCTCGATGGGACTTAAGGGCCCCTCCAGCATGGTCTCAATCTCTCTGCCAAAGCCAGTTAACAGATCATCGACCAGGGCCTCGACCAGAGCCTGCTTGCTGGGAAAGTACCGGTAAAGCGTGCGTTTGCTGACCCCCGCGTGCGCCGCCAGTTCATCCATGGTGACTGCCTTCAGGCCTTTGTCCATCGATAATTCACGAAAAGAGGTCAAGACTCTGGTCGCTATTTCACGGTTCACCCACTCACCCCTACTCTACCCGTTTAACGAAACGCTTCGAAGCCAGGAAGATGATGCCCAGACCGAAAATGGTCAGGGTCAGCACCTGGCTCCACAGGTGTTCCAGTCCCGCACCCTTTAGGATGATCCCGCGCAGGATCTCCAGGAAATAGGTCAAGGGGATTAGGTTACCCAGCCACTGAATAACCAGCGGCATCGACTCCCGCGGGAAGAGGAACCCGGAGAGAAGTACACTCGGGAGGATCACCACCATGGTCATCTGCATCGCCTGGAGCTGGGTCTTGGCCACGGTAGAGAAGAAAATCCCTAGTCCGAGGGCAAAGATCAGGAACAGCAGGGTCAGGCTTAGCAGCAGAGGGATGCTGCCGGCGACCGGCACACCGAACCACCAGATTCCGATGCTGAGCACAATGGCTACGTCGATAAAGGCGATGACCACATACGGGGCGAGCTTGCCGATCATCAGTTCAAAACCCTGAATCGGAGTGACCATCAACTGCTCCAGGGTTCCCCGTTCCCGTTCGCGGACCAGGGCAAAGGCGGTCAGCATCACGGTTATGTTCTGCATGATCAAGCCGATCAATCCCGGGATGTTAAACTTCAGGCTTTCCATCCCCGGGTTGTACCAGACCCTCGCCCTCAAGTCCAGGGACGGACCCTCGGATACGGTTTCCACACCCTGAAGGCGGAGATGCTCCAACTGCAGTTTTTGGGTGTAAGCCCGCGCCGTAAGCTCAGCGGTGGACATTGCCGTTCTGGCCACCAAGGGGTCTGAGCCGTCGACCAAAAACTGAACCGCCGCAGGCTCGCCGCGGCGCAGATTTCGCGTGTAGTCACCGGGGATCACCAGTCCTGCCTTGACTTCACCGGCGTCGAGCAGCCACTCCAGTTCCGACAGGTTTTCGATATGGTGAGATACCGTGAAGTAACCCGTCTGCTCCAAGGTCGCCACGAGTTCCCTCCCCGGCTGCTGCCGGTCCTGGTTGAGCACGGCCAAAGACATATTGTTGACGTCGGTGGTCACCGCATAACCGAACAGGAGCAGCATCAAGACCGGCATCATAAAGGCCATCATCAGGCTCGGCCGATCGCGCTTGATGTGGATGAACTCCTTCTTAATAATCGCGATAATCCTACGCCCCGACATTGCCCCTGACCCCCGTTTCAAACATGTCGATAAATACGTCCTCCAGCGACTCCCGGCCTGCCTCCCGCATCAGGACGTCTGGTGGTCCAAAGGACGACAGGGTTCCATCAAACAATAGGGCAACCGTGTCGCAGCGTTCGGCCTCGTCCATGTAATGGGTGGTTACCAGGACGGTAATGCCCCCGGCCGCCAACTCGGCCAGGATGTCCCAGAACATCCGCCTGGAAACAGGGTCAACACCGGCGGTCGGTTCATCCAGGATGAGTAAACGGGGACGGTGGACACAGGCACAGGCCAGGGACACGCGCTGCTTCCACCCGCCTGACAAGTGCGCCACCAGCTTGTGATCATTACCCTCCAGGCGCATCTCGGAACGCAGTTCGGACCGGCGATTTTCGATCTCCGGCCTGGACAGGCCATAAATTTGCCCGAAGAAAGCAATGTTCTCCAGAATCGTCAGATCCTCATACAGGCTGAACTTCTGGGACATGTACCCGATATTCAGCTTGATGGACTCAGACTGGGTGGCGATATCGAAACCAAGCACACTGCCGCCACCCTGTGTGGGACGCATCAGTCCGCAGATCATCCTGATCAGGGTCGACTTGCCCGACCCGTTGGGCCCCAAAAGACCGAAGATCCGGCCGGGCGGCACCGAAAAGCTGACACCCTTAACCGCCTGTACCGGCCCGAAAGACTTATACAGGTTATCAACCTGAATGGCATACTCCAACAAACTCACCCGCTGTCTGTGTGTTAGTCCCCAATAAAGAAGACTTCGGCCGACATCCCCGGCTTGAGCCGGTCAAAGCCGCTTTCTAACTCCACCTTCACCTTGAAAACCAGCTTCGCCCGTTCCTCACTGGTGTGCAGGTTCCGTGGCGTGAACTCCGCCTGAGGAGAGATGTAAGTGACTCTTCCCGTGTACCCCTCTTCGGCACCGGAATCAGGCCGTACCTCGACCATCCCGCCCAACCGTACCTCGCCAAGCCGCTGCTGCGGAACATAGGTGTAGATCCACAGGCTGTCCAGAACCCGTAGGGTGGCCACCTCCGCCCCCGGACGGATCAGTTCACCCTCCGTATAGTTGAGGCTCTGCACGGTGCCTGCCACCGGTGCCGTAACCACGGTCTTGGATAAACTAAGGCGTGCGGCATCCACTCCGCCCTGCACCTGCCCGACCTGGGCCGCAAGACGGTCCAGGCTTTCCGAACGGGTTCCCGCTTCCAGGAGACGCACCCTGGAGCGGGCGGCTTCGGCCGCCGCCAATGCGGAAGCGAACTGGTTCTCCAAAACCGCACGACGAGTCTCTTTCTCAGCCAGCTCCTGGTCACTCACGCCTCCCTGCTCGTGAAGCAGGTAAAAACGTTCCTGAACGTCAGTGGCCAGGGTCAGTTCACTTTCAAGCGCACCAGCCTGCCGGGCCAAGCGTTCAGCGTCCTGACGAGCCGCCTCAATTTCTTGGCTTCGGACTCCCGCCTCCGCCTCAGCCAGAGCTGCGGTTGCGGCTTTCACCCCGGCCTCCGCCGCCTGGAGGCTGATCCTGTATTGCTCCGATTCCAGGTGGGCTAACTCCTGCCCCTTCTCTACCGGAGCCCCCTCGACAACCAGAACTGCCTCCAGCACCCCGCCGACCTCGGCCAGCACCCTAACCTCGGCGGCCTCCACCGTTCCGGTGGCGCGTAATACCCCTTGGCTCTGCCGATCCCCGTGACTCCATCCAAACCAGCCGAACAACCCGATCAGGCTTACTGTCAGTACCGCAACCACCACACGCTTTTTCTTGGATAGCGTCTTCAAACCTTCATCCCTCCCGGTAAACTAATGAAACTAATGGAGTTTACCTGGCATCATTGTATCACTAGCCAATTAACTTGCCAACAAGCATCTACCGCCAGACAAACAACTTTCCGAATAAGCCAGAGGAACCAGCCCCCTATCTCAGAAGCTCCGTGGAAGCTGTTGTTTAACGCTTGATAGCGCCTGTTTGCCGCTCCTGACCGATCCTGTTAGAATACAGTTAACTGGTGAAAGGACGAACGGTAATGCCCACTATCCTCGTTGTTGATGATGAACAGCTGTTGGTCAAGGGGCTGAAGCGGAGCCTCGAGCAGGAAGGATACAGGGTCTTGACCGCCCATGACGGAGTGGAGGCTCTGCAGGTTTTCCAGAGCGAAGCCATTGACCTGGTGGTACTGGACGTTATGCTGCCCGGCCTTGGGGGTCTGGAGGTCTGTGCCCGCATCCGCCGGGAGAAAATGACCCCGATCATTATGCTCACCGCCAAGGGTGAGGACGTCGACCGCATCGTCGGCCTTGAACTGGGAGCCGACGACTACGTGGTTAAGCCCTTTAACACCAGAGAACTGGTCGCCCGGATCCGCGCTGTCCTGCGGCGGGCAAGAGCCACAGACCATACTGCGGCAAACGGAATAATGGAAATTCAGGGACTAACCATTGACGGCCCCAAACGCAAGGTCTACGTCCGTGGCGTCGAGGTGGACCTGACCGCCAAGGAATTCGATATGCTACACCTCATGGTTGCTAATCCCGGACGGGTCTACACCAGAGAGAACCTGCTGGAAGCCGTTTGGGGCTCCGCCTACTACAGTGACCTGCGTACCGTGGACGTGCACATCCGTCGCCTGCGTGAAAAGATCGAGGAAAACCCGGGCAAGCCGGAGTGGGTGCTCACCAAGTGGGGTGTCGGATACTATTTCAAGGAGAAGATGTAGACGTGCGCCTCAGCATTAGATGGAAGCTGGCCGCCGCCTTCTTTCTGATCACCGCCACCGTCCTGATGGTGTCGAACCTGTTCATTCTGCGCACCCTAGAACTCAACTACCTCGGCGCCAGAGAAGCCACCCATCTGGCGAACGCCAATATCATTGCCCTGGCCGGGCGTGAAGACATCGTCCACGGAGACCGTAATGCCTTCTACCTGGCTCGCAACTTCGGAGCACAAATCCAAGCCCGGGTATTGATTCTGAACAATAACGGACGCGTGATTATTGACTCCTTCGACGAGCCTTGGCTGGTCGGACAGGTACTGCGCCATCCTGAGGTGGTTTCGGCTCTGGCGGGAACGAGCGGATCAGGCCTGAATAAGGTCTCGGACGCTGAGACGGTACTGAACGTGGCTGTTCCCGTCCTTAAGGACAAGCAGGTCATCGGAGCGGTAATGGTGGTCGTGGACGTAGCGGACGTTTACCTCACCCTGGACGGCATCCGGGCTCAGATGATCGGGGTCTCATTCCTGAGCGGACTCTTGGCCGCCCTCTTCAGCCTGGCTCTGGCCGGTATCCTGACCCGACCGCTCAATGCCCTAACCCGTGCCGTGCGCCGGATGGAAAGCGGCGACCTAAACCAGCGCGTCGCCGCAACTGCTCGTGACGAACTGGGCGACCTGGGACAGGCCTTTAACAGTATGGCCGTTCAACTGGAAAGCGTGGACCGCGCCCGACGTGATTTTGTCGCCAACGCTTCCCACGAATTACGTTCGCCGCTGGCTTCGGTAAAGGCTTTGGTCCAGTCCCTGTCCGACGGGGATGAGCGAAACCCGGAGGTGTACCGGGAGTACCTGCGGGATATTGATTCCGAGATGGATCGATTGAACCGCATGGTGGACAACCTGCTGCATCTGGCGCGGCTGGAGGAACAAAGCGCCCCGCTGAATATGGAAAACTGTGATGTCGCTGAGCTGGTAGACCACGTTACCGGGCTGATGTCCACACTGGCCGCAACAAAGGGCATAACCCTTGGGAAGTCTGCATCCGGGCGTCCGAACCAGTCCTTAGACCGTGACCTGATCATCCGGGTACTTTTCAACCTGGTAGACAACGCCATCCGGCATACACCGCCCGGTGGACGGGTCACCGTGGAAGCGGAAGTGGGGAAAACCACCTTGCTTTTCCGAGTGCGGGATACCGGTGAGGGGATCCCGGAGGAGGACCTGCCCCACATCTTCGACCGCTTCTACCGGGCGGATAAGGCCCGTAGCCGAGCTACCGGAGGTACCGGCCTGGGCCTTTCAATCGTGCGTCAGGCGGTGACCCGCCACGGAGGAACGATCGAGGTCAGGAGTAAGCCGGGGCACGAAACGACCTTCGAAATCAAGCTGCCTGTCAAACATTAACGGAGTTTAACACTTTCTTAATAGTTGTCTATGTCGCTGCAATATTTATGGTTTATCATCTTCTCTAACAGGCAATGACGCCGCCTGAATCTATCAAATCTGATTATGGGAGTGGATGAAAGAAATGATGAAGCGTGTTATCAAGTCCAAGGTGGGGATGCTGATGCTTACCGGCATTCTGGTTTTCGGTCTGGCCGTATCCGGCTGTGGCAAGGCTCCGGACACCAAGCCCGGTGAAGGGCAACCGCCAATCAGTTCGCAACCGGCTGAGACCAAGGTAAATGTAACCCTGTACTTCCCGGATGACCAAGCGATGTATTTGGTACCGGAACAGCGTGAAGTGGAAAAGCGCAGCGAAACCCTGGAAGAGCTGGTGTTGCGTGAGTTGGTGAAAGGTCCCGCGGAAGCCGACCACGGGCGGGCCGTTCCTGAGGAAGCAAAAGTGATTTCGGTAAATGTGGTTGAGGGCGTAGCCTACGTGAACTTCTCCAAAGAACTCCGCACCAAGCACTGGGGCGGCAGCACCGGAGAGACCATGACCATCTACGCGATCGTCAATTCCCTGACCGAGTTGGACGGCATTGAGAAAGTGCAGTTCCTGCTTGAAGGTGAAAAGATGGACACTCTGGCCGGGCACTACGACACCAGTAAACCGATGGGACCCAACCAGGAACTCGTCAAGTAAGACGGCCTTCTGAAACAAGCAAATACAAACCCACCGCACTTAATTATTTCATCGTATCAATCCCTGATGCGGTTTCCCGAAAACGGTTTTAGAACTTAAGTAGGGTCTCCCCCCGAAACTCTAGCTCTCGTTTTAGCCAAGCCAGATGCTCTGGATCAGTCGGTGCCAGGTCATTATATGTTGCATCCAGGCACGTCCCCGGCCGGAAGGGCTGTAAGCGCCAGAGTCCCCTAGTCAGACCTGGAATCGCAGAGGCCATTTCGGACAGCAGTTCAGGCGTGTACAGGTTCGGAACGATCGTTGTCCGCACTTCCCCGCATCCCCGCTCCAGGACGGATACTATAGTCCTGCGCACAGCGTCCGGTGACAGTCCTCCCACCACTTTCGGATACAGGCGGAAAGGCACCTTGTAGTCGACGCTGATCGACTGCACCAGACCCGACTCCAGCAGGCGGAACAGCTTGTCCGGGCTAGAGCCGTTGGTATCCAACTGCACCGGCAGACCAATCCTGCTGATCGCCTCCAGAAAGGCCGGCAGTCCCGGTGTCAGAACGGCCTCGCCTCCGGTAACCACTACCCCATCCAGGACATCCCGGCGACGCACCAGATAGGCCAGCACATCCTCCGCCGGGCTAACATCCGTATAACGGTTCGGGTCAACCAAGTCCGGGTTATGGCACCAAGGACAGCGGAAGTTACACCCCCGGAAAAACACGGAGCTGACTACCTTCCCCGGCCAGTCCACCAAAGATAGTTTTGCAAAATCGGCAATGCCGACAGCTTCTGGCAATCTTAATAACGCCTCTTCCTCTCACATCTCGCGTCCCATTTGGAAGTTAATCCGATCCTTGTACTCTTCCTTCTTCCCCTCGTTCCACTGACTGATTGGCCGGTAGTAACCAACGATTCGGGTGTAGACCTCGGTGGTACCGCCGCACTTCGGGCAGCGCTTGTGTTCACCGCTCAAATACCCGTCGGAAGGACACACCGAATACGTGGGAGTCAGTGAAATGTAAGGCAACCGGTGTCTCTGCATAATTTTCCGC
Source organism: Desulforudis sp. (assembly GCA_019084485.1). Lineage (GTDB taxonomy): Bacteria > Bacillota > Desulfotomaculia > Desulfotomaculales > Desulforudaceae > SURF-60. The sequence goes on from JAHRFU010000115.1 coordinate 15,515, forward strand.
ACCAAGGCCGCGCAACCCGCCGGTTCCGGCAGGGACTCGCCGATGTACACGTGAATCACCGTACCCCCGGTGTACAATTCCTGCAGGGGCTCCTGGTTTTCGAGCACTTCAAAAATATCGTCGGTGTGGTTCACCGGTAGCTGGGTGGAATTCGTGTAATACGGGGCTGCACCTTGTTTCGAGGCCTCGTCGTTGGCCACCAGAATACCGGGGTATTTCTTCTTGTCGATACGCGCCAGGCGGTGGGACGCCCCTTCCGCCGGTGTCGCTTCCAGGTTGTATAGGTTGCCGGTGCGCTCCTGCACCCCGGAGATAAACTCACGCAGGAAGGCTAAGACTCGGAACGCCAGTTTCTGACCCTCCATTGTACCGATACCTTTTCCGAGCAGGTTAGCTGCAGCCTCGTTCCCGCCGACCAAGCCGATCGTGGAAAAGTGGTTGGACCAGTACTGGCCTGACCGCTCCTTGATCGACCGCAGGTAGAATCGCGAGTATGGGTACAGTCCGGTCTCAGTCAGCCGCTCCAGTACCCGCCGCTTGATCTCCAGAGAGGTGACAGCCAGCGAAGCCAGGTCGGCGAGCCCGTCAAAAAACTGCCGGTCATTCTTCGCCAGATGACCCAGCCGAGGCAGGTTCAGCGTCACTACTCCAATGGAACCGGTCAGCGGGGCCGCTCCGAAAAGCCCGCCTACCCGTTTCATCAGGTCGCGGTTATTGATGCGCAACCGGCAACACATGCTGCGCACGTCCTCCGGACGCAGGTCCGAATTGATGAAGTTGGCGAAATAGGGTGATCCGTACTTGGCCGTAACCTCGAACACCTTACGGGAAACCGGCCCGTCCCAGTCAAAAGCACTGGAAATATTGTAGGTCGGAATCGGGAAGGCAAAGCCACGCCCTCGGGCATCTCCTTCCAGCAATACTTCGGCGAAGGCCTCATTGATCATATCCACCTCGGCCTGAAAATCACCGTAGGATTGCGCCAGCGGTTTGCCCCCGACCATAGCGGGCTCATCCTTCATGAAATCCGGAATCACCATATCCATGGTGATGTTGCTGAACGGGGTCTGGTAGCCGGTGCGGGTCGGGACGTTCAGGTTGAACACGAACTCCTGGAAGGCCTGCCGGACGGCCCTATAGTCCAGGTTATCGGCACGCACATAGGGTGCCAGCAGGGTGTCCACGTTGGAAAAGGCCTGAGCGCCGGCGGTCTCGCCTTGTAGAGTGTACAAAAAGTTGAACATCTGCCCCAGGGCCGAGCGCAGGTGCCGCGGCGGCTTGGATTCCACCTGGTTTGGCACCCCGCCGAACCCTTCTTCTAACAGCTGCTTCAAGTCCCACCCGATGCAATATGCGGCGATGTAGCCGAGATCATGAATGTGCATGTCTCCCTCTCGGTGAGCCCGTCGCACCTCAGGCGGGTAGATCCGTTCCAGCCAGAAGTGGGCGGCGGCCGTGTTGGAAAGGTAGCTGTTCAACCCCTGCAGGGAAAAGGAAGAGTTGGCGTTCTCTGATACCCGCCAGTCCGCCTGGTTGAGGTAGGACTCCACCAGGTCGCAGTTGACCAGGGATTTCATATCCCGCATCTGGCGATGCTGCTCGCGGTAGAGGATGTACGCCTTGGCTGTCTGGAAGTAACCGAGTTCCATCAGTGCGGTTTCCACCAGATCCTGAACCTGCTCTACGGAAGGAACGTCCACACCCTTCTTCACAAGGGCACTGACCACCCGCTGAGTTACGGCCGGAGCGGCCTCTTCCGCCCAGTGCGTTTCCCCTGTCGCCTTGAAAGCCTGAATAATAGCACTTGTGATTCTGGTGTGTTCAAAAGGGACGTGACGCCCGTCCCGCTTATGGATGGTCTGAAACATCACCTTATCTCCTCCCCGGCTCCCCGGATCACTGGGGATTCCGAAATGCGAAAACCCCGGCCCTGACGAACCGGAGTGGATACGCAAATTAATGCTTCTTTCTACAGGCAGTTTTTATATTCCTGCCTTAAATATCATTTTTTGGCAATAAACGCTGTCTACTTGGGGGCAAACTCGCAACAGCCAGAGCACTCGGAACGTTCTCCGGTCTTGGCGAAATGCTGAAACTTCTTGAGGAACATTACTTCCTCGCCGGGGCACTGCTGCACGAACTGGACCATTTTTAGCAAACGCTCACGAGCCTGGGGGGAAAGGTAGTGTTCAATCCGACAGGCATCCTGCTCGGCGACTTCCCGATCCAGTCCCAGAAAATCGCGAAAGAACACGAGCAACATTTGATGACGGGCATAGATCTCCTTGCCCACCCGCTCACCCTCGGCGGTAAGCTCGATGTGTCCGTATTTCTCTTGTTCAACAAGCCCCTTTTCTGAGAGGCTCTTGATGGCCGCGACAACGGAAGGCATCTTCACGCCGAGCGCCTGGGCGACATCCCGCACCCGAACCACCTTCTGGTCCAGGCCGATAACGTACAATGTCTCCAGGTAATCCTCCAGGGACTGGGTATACCCAGTCACCTCATCACCCCCATTTGGTTGGGTGTTTCTGTGTCCAGTATAAATCATATTGCCTTTGAGGTAAACGTTCCGGCCGGTGCCCCACGTGTGACAACAAGGCGATCACCGGCAAGCACCCAAGACATATCCACCTAAACAGTGAAAGCGCTAATTGAAGCCCGCCACTGAAGGCTAACCTTACCGTGCTAATCTGTACCGTATTCCCGGCACCCACTACAATGCTTGCATCCTCCCGCACCCACCAGCAACCGGCAGCAGCGGGGGCAAGACAGAGCCTCCGGGTTATCAAGAGCCAGATCACAGCGCGGGCAACGCAGTACCGGCCTCGGTGCATCCCGGCTCAAAGCCGGTTCGTCTCCGTTCCCGTGTCGCGGATCAGCACTCAACGGGTTCACAATCCGTTCGGTCACACCGGTCACCCTTCCCCTAACCCTCCACAGATGTACCGCCTGAACCACCCACAGGCTTTCGACGGAGCTGCCTGGCCAGCAACACAAGGAACACACCGATAAGGGCAAAGCTACCAGCGGTGAGGAGCGCTCCGCCGTAGGTTTCTATCCCAAAAATACTTCCCAAGCGACTAACCAAAGCGCCTACGAGGAAAGCAACCACCCAGGTTCCCAGCCAGAGCAGGGCCGCCTCTCCTTTACTCCGCTCCTTGAATATAATCAGAATAGAGGCAATGCAGGGTACAAACAGGGTGATGGTAATCAGGGCCACCAGCGTCTGCAGGGCGGTGAGTTCCATGGTCATCAGGCCAGCGGCACCGAAGTCACGGCGCACAATGCCCATAATAAAGGCGGTGGCCGATTCCACCGGCAGCAGCAGCAGGCCTGCCGTAAGCGGGGCCAGCATTCTTTGCAGAAAATCCAATACTCCGGTTAACTGAAAGGTACTGATGATGAGCGCACCCAGGGCGAAGATCGGAGTAGCTTCCCTAAGGAACCCGAAGGCCTTATTCCAGGTTTTCTTCAATACGTTGCCGAGCCGAGGGATGCGCAGGGGCGGCAGGTCAATCATAAGGTGAGTAGACTGGCCCGGAAGCAGTGTACTGAGCATGGTGCCCACCACCACAAACACCGTAAAGATCACCGTCACGTACACCAAAAGATACACACCGCCGAGTGCTGCCAGAAGACCGACGATGACCGCGAGCTGGGCCGAGCAGGGAATGGTCAGGGCCAGAAGGAAGATAGCGATTCGTCGCTCCCGGTCGGAACCGAGAATGCGCGTGATGATGGTGGCCATCGTCACACAGCCGAACCCGAGGATGAAGGGAATAATCGCCCGGCCGTTCAGTCCGATGCCGGTCATGGCCCGGTCGACCAGGGTGGCAATGCGCGGCAGGTAGCCGGAATCCTCAAACAGTGCAAGGAAGAAATAGAAGCCCGTGACGAGCGGCATTAGCAGTCCAAGTACATAGATTACGGTCATCGTGAGGACGCCGAACTCACCAATCAGGATGGTTCCGAGAGCTGTTTCCTCAGCGGCAAACCGACCGATCAGGCTGGTAATAAACGGTTCGTAATACCCGGCCATCACGTCTTCCTCCAGAAAGTCCACAACCGTACCGGCAATGAAGACCCCGACTACCTCGTACATTACAAATAAGGCTAGGAAGAGAAGTGGAATGCCCGTAAGCGGGCGGATCATCCAGCGTCCCAGCTTGGTACCGAAAGCGGACCCCTTATCTGATTCGGTGACCACGTTCTGCACGATCTCGTTCACCCGTTCCCGGCGCATACGGTAGATCCGCTCCCGTTCCTTTCCGGGATCAACCAGGTGGCGGGCAGCGACTGCCGCGTCTCCCTCCAGTACCAGCAGGGCGTCACCCTGGTTTCCAAGACGGTTCAGAGTGGAATGCAGGAGAGGCTCCAGACCTGGGGTCAGCTGACCTGGGCGGGCATTCTCCAATTGCACGTGCAACTGTTCAAAACCCTGTTTCTTAACCGCCACTGTGGGCACCACCGGCACCCCGAGCATCTCGGAAAGGCGGTCAATGTTGATTCCCAGTCCCCTACTCTCCGCCTCGTCCACCATGTTCACAGCAACTATCAGGGACACACCGGTATCGATAATCTGCTGGGTCAGGAACAGATCCCTTTCCATGTGAACGGCATTGACCACGTTGACGACCACGTCGGCGGACAGAATAATGTCCCGAGCAATGCGTTCCTCATCGTTAAAGGAAGAGATCCCGTACACACCCGGTGTATCGATCAGCACGTTATCGCCGAGACGACCGTGGGAAATCTCCAGGGTAGTTCCGGGGTAGTTTGAGACGTCCACATACAGTCCGGTGAGCGCATTGAAGAAAACTGATTTACCGGTGTTCGGGTTGCCGGCCAGCACGATGCGCCTAGCCCCTTCCGGGATGTTGATTTCCAGGGACAGATTATGGTGGTGTTCGTCCGGTTTTGGTGCTTCCGGATTCTGCATTACCGAGCATTTCTCACACTGAGTGCATTGCTTTTCTTTGGACACTTTGGCAACCTCCGTCAGAGTTAATGCAATGGTTACTGCTACGGAAAAAATTCAAGAACTCCCTAGATGTCAAACGCGGGCGCAGATGTCTGCGCCCGCACAAAACCCATTATTGTGAGCTAACCGCGGCTCTTACGCCACCAAGTCGACCTCGATTTCGGAGGCTAAGCCACGACCAAGCGCAATCTCCTGCCTGTTTTTGCTGATCACGACCGGACCCGCTGGCACCACTTCCACACAAGTGAGTAATTCTCCCTCACTGATTCCGAAACGAATCGCCTGCGCACGCACTAGCTCGTCGGCGATGTTTAAGATCC
>JAHRFU010000096.1 GCA_019084485.1 Desulforudis sp.
CAACATAATATCATAACCGCTATTTTAAAGACCCATTTCGTCTAGCAGTTCTTTGAACACCGTACCGATGCTCTCCCGGATTACCAATTGGGCCTGGTTGTCGTAGGGTGTCGGATCCCGGTTGATAATCACCAGATCTCTAGCCAGTTGGGGCAGTCCGGCTACCGGATAAACTTGAAGACTTGAGCCAACCACCAATAATAGCTGACAACCGGACAGTACCTGTGTGGCGACCCAAAAGTCCGGGCTCATCTGATCCCCAAACAGAACCACATCCGGTCTTAGGAGACTGCCGCAGTTGCACCGCGGTGCTTCCTCCCCTTCCCCCCCGGTGATCCATTTCTCAATTATTGCGAAGGGCTCACGACGGTCACATTGTAGGCAGTGTACCGTGCGCAGGTGCCCATGCACTTCCCAGACCGTAGAGCCGGCGCGCCGGTGCAAACCGTCAATGTTTTGGGTGATCACCCCGAAGAGCAGTCCGGCTTTTTGGAGGCCGGCCAGGGCGTGGTGCCCGACATTCGGTTCGGCGGCACAAAAACCTTGCCACCACTGCATATTGTTACGCCAGAAGGCGGAGGGATTCCGGTGAAAAGCAGCAATACTGCACACCTCGGCCGGATCGGCCTTTTCCCATAACCCCGATCCCCGGGTACGAAAATCAGGTATTCCGCTTTCCGTGCTGATCCCGGCCCCGGTCAGGGCAAAGGTACGATCAGAAGCGCGCAACAAGTCGGCCAGTTTCCCGATCCTGGCGTTAAAATTCATTACCCAATGCTCCATTTCCGCAACCATATCCAACGAGTCGTTGGAATGCTCAGCAGCTACCGCCAGCTATGGGATGGAATGAGGCGGCAACCACACTAGGCTTCGTAGAAGGCAACACCAATCAGGCCGGGTCCGGTATGCACGACCAACACCGGTCCGATCTGCCCGAAAAAGGTCTCCTTGATCTTAACGTCCTTCATGCCCTTAATCTGCTCCAGCAGACCCCGGCCCTCTTCTTCGGCTCCACCGTGCACCACGGCCAGATTGATCGCCTTGTTACGGCCGTACTCGGCAACCAGTTCAGCCACCTTCGCAATCGATTTCTTACGCCCGCGGACCTTAGCCACGGTAAAATACTTGCCTTCCTCATTAATTCCAATGATCGGTTTCATATCCAAAATCCCACCCAGGGTCGCCTGAACATAGCCGATACGCCCTCCGCGACGAAGGTAGTCCAGTGTCTTGACCACAAAGAACACGTTCATCCTACTGCGCACATCATGCACCCGCTTCACAATCTCTTCAAAACGGAGACCCTCGCGAAGCGCGCGCGAGGCTTCCATCACCTGAAATCCAAGAGCCATCGACAGACCCTTGGAGTCAATCACTTCAATCTTCATGGACTGGAATTGTTTACTGACCGTGCGCACCGCATCCGCAGTTCCAGACAACCCACCGGAAATGTGCATTGAAATGGCGTGGCTGAACCCCTCGTCACGTAGCTTCTCAAACAAGGCCAACGCCTCGCCGGGGGAGGGGGTAGATGTTCCGGGCGCTTCTTCATCAATGGTCGCGTATACCTCCTCCGGCTGGATTTCCACCCGGTCTTGGTACTGCCGGTCCTGGTAGACCACCTTCAGGGGCAGGAGGTGGATGTTCAACTCCGAAAGCTCATCCAGTGACAGGTCACAGGTGCTGTCAGTGATCAACGCGATCTTTTCTTGGTTCATCTTTTCTAGCCCTCTCTCCCTCGTAGTGATTAGCGCCGGAACGGGCGGGGTCGTGGCCGCCTAGCGGCGCTGCGCCTCTTAAGCTTGTCCGGCAACTTAAATAGAGTGTTTACTTCGTCTACAAAGCTGGCTGGGATTTGTACGAAACTCCAGTTGTCCAGGATGTCAATATTGCCGACTTGGCTTGGACCGATTTCGGTGTTGTGTACCAGATGGTCGACCAGCTTCTGCGGATTGATGCCCTGGATACGGCCCAAAGGGATTCTGACTCTTTCCTTTTCCACAGGAGCATCGAGGATTTCACTGCGTTCCAGATCACGCCCTGCATCGTCCAGCATTTTAAGCGCCACAGCAAGGAGATCCACGGACTCATATTCATCTAGGAGACGGGCCGCCATGGGACGGTATTCAGCCAAGGATCCATCGAGGTTCTCAATAATCCGCTCGACCAGTTGCTGCTGCCGGCGTTCAATAGCTTCCTCCAGGGTCGGTAGCGTATGCCGCTTGATCTTTTTCCCAATCGAACCCTCGATGAAGCGCAGGTGTTTCGCTTCACGCGGAGCGACCAGCGTGATGGCTACCCCCTCCCGGCCAGCCCGGCCGGTACGGCCGACACGGTTTACGTAGCTGTCCGGACTCTGGGCGATATCATAGTTGATAACGTGCGTAACATGGCTGATATCAAGACCCCTGGAAGCCACATCACTCGCAATGAGCAACTCAATTTGACCCTGACGGAATCTGGTCATCACGGAGTCACGCTCACGCTGGGACAGGTCTCCGTGCAACACCTCAGCCGAATAGCCCCGGAGCCGCAGGTTCTGAACCAGATCATCCGCGCCCCGTTTGGTATTGCAGAAGATAATCGCCGAACCCGGACTCTCCACGTCCAGGATACGGCAGAGGGTCTCCACTTTTTGGCGGGGATGCACCTCATAGTACCGCTGCTCAATCAGAGGAGCAGTTAATTCGATGCCCCTAAAGGCCACAACTTCGGGATTTTGCATGAAGGATTTGGCCAGCTCTCTAATCTCTGAAGGCATCGTCGCCGCAAATAGCATGCTTTGCCGTTCAGACGGACACTTGGACAGGATGTACTGAATATCCTCGAGAAAACCCATATCCAGCATCTCGTCCGCCTCATCCATGATCACTGTGCTCAAGCCCCGCAGATCAATTGTGCGACGCCGCAGATGATCCATGAGCCTTCCCGGCGTGGCTACCACCACCTGCGGTTGTGGTCTCATCCGCAGGGAACGGATCTGGTGGTCAATGGACTGTCCCCCATACACCGGAATCGCCCGCAGCCGTAGAAAACGACCTAGGTTTGTAATCTCCATCGCGACCTGCACGGCTAACTCCCGGGTTGGACAAATTACTAATCCTTGCAGACCCCCGTCCGGGTCAATCTTGTTTAAAAGAGGCAACCCAAAAGCCGCCGTTTTGCCCGTCCCCGTCTGGGCCTGACCCAGAATGTCTCTACCTGCAAGCAGGGGTGGAATCGTCCCGGCCTGAATTGGCGTGGGACTTTCAAATCCCATTGCGTCAATTGCCTTCAACAACTCCGGCTTCAAATTCAGTTCTTCAAAAGTAGTAGTCAAACGTCTGTCTCCTTTTTACCCAAAATTCTCCTAATACTTAAGTGTAACACATGATCACTACATTTTTCCACCCATTAATTTGTCCAATACACCCTTTCCTTAAGCGTGAGGCTTCGCACCAGCTTCTATATTCATTATTCCCACCTTCGCCCCAAACTTTAATGAAAAACCCCATCGCCCAGGCTACACCACGATCTACTAAATATTTTTTTGTCCTTAGACATGTCTTTGAAGGATATTTATTATTTATCTGGAGCATAAAATATGGAGCATTCATGAGTTATCCGGAGTTTATTTAATTGTATCGTATTGCACTATCTCGTATCAGCTTGCACCAGCGTGATTGACGAAGCCAGTGGTTTGAGGTACCGTGTGATCTATTCTTGGTTGACGCCGATTCCAACTGGACTGGCTGGTCGCCATTGACCTCTTTGAAACCGAAACTGCCGCCTTCTGGAAACGACCGGGCGTGGATCCCGGCGCGATCAAGACTGAGGTGTTCCTGCTCCCTGCAGCCAATTCTTACGAAAAGGAAGGCTCTGTAGCCAACAGCGGCCGCTGGATTCAGTGGCGCTACAAGGCGGTGAACCCGCCGGGAGCAGCGCGTTCCGACCTTTGGATTGCGGACCAACTGTTTAAAACGGTGCGAGCCTTATACACCCAGGGCGGTGACATCGCCAAGGTGGCCTTGGAGATCAACGGCTACGATACCGGCAGTGGTGAGCCGCTGCTAAACTTCACCCGTCTGGCTGACAACGGATCGACGGCCTGCGGCAACTGGATCTACTCGGGCTACTACAACAACCTAGCCAATCCCCCGACTAAACGCAGGATCCGCGAAACAAGCGGAATCGGCCTACATCCGAACTGGTCCTTCGCCTGGCCGCTGAACCGCCGGATCCTGTACAACCGTGCTTCTGCCGATCCGTCCGGCAAGCCGTACAAACCGAATCTCGCCCTAGTGCGCTGGGACGGGGGTAAATGACTGACCAATGACGTACCGGACTTTAACGCCACCGTGGCACCGGAAGTTTCCGCGAAAAGCCCGTTTATCATGTGCGGCCCCGAAACCCAGGCCCGCCTCTTTGCCAGCGGCTTGGCGGAAGGCCCCTTCCCCGAGCACTACGAACCCGCGGAGAGTCCGGTTAAGAACAGTCTATCGCCACAGCAGACCAATCCCATGCTCGTCAACTTCGCGGGGCAAACCCTGGCACCCGCCGGTTCCGAGAGATTCCCCTTCATTGGCACCACCTACCGGGTTTGTGAGCATTGGCAGAGTGGGATTATGACCCGTAATTCCCCGTGGCTGAACGAAGTCATGCCGAACATGTTCGTGGAGATCAGCACCAGCCTGGCCGGGCAGCGCGGGATTAAGAACGGCGACCGCGTGGCGGTGTCAACGGTCAGGGGTGAGATCCGGGCCATCGCCTGTGTGACCGAGCGCATTAAGCCGATGAGGATCAGCGGTCAACTGGTGGAAATCGTCGGGATGCCTTGGCACTGGGGTTATCAGGGGATGTCCAAAGGCGACAGCGCCAATGTCCTGACCTCCAGCGTTGGTGATGCCAACACCTCGATTCCCGAATACAAGGTCTTTCTGTGCAACATAAGGAGGGTGGTATAAGTGAGCGGCAACATGATGCTCGTAGATGTCACCAAGTGTACCGCCTGCCGGGGTTGCCAGTCGGCCTGCAAGAACTGGAACATGCTCCCGGGAACTGAAACCCGCTTTACCGGCAACTACGAGAACCCACCAGACCTTGGGCCTTCGACCTGGACCCGCGTGGCCTTTAACGAGGTCGTGGAAGCTTTGAAAATCCTGGATGAGTTGATTGCTTTCGTAGACAATGTGTACATACCGGATGTGCAGGCCGTGGCCGGTGCTTACAGCGACTGGCTGGACATCGGGCGCGGATGTAAGAACCTCCTGTCCTACGGACTGTTCCCGATTTCCGACCAGACTGACGGTCTGTTCTTCAGACGGGGAACCTGGACAGACGGCCAAGCCGGGACGGTAGACGTAGGCAAGATCACAGAGGATGTAAAATACTCTTGGTACGCAGACGAGACAACCGGGAAACATCCGGCATCGGGGCAGACCTTCCCCGACCCGAAGAAGGAAGGCGGCTATTCGTGGATCAAAGCGCCTCGGTATGACGGCAAACCCCACGAGGTGGGACCGCTGGCTCGCATGTGGGTACACGGTTACGGGCCCGTACGCAACCTGGGAGAAAAGGCCTTCTCCGTAATGGGCCGTCACTTTGCCCGGGCTGTGGAATGCTCATTGGTTGCGCACGGCCTGAAAACCATGATCCAAGGACTGGAGCCGGGCGGCCCGGTTTGGGAGCCCTGCGCCATACCGGAGAGCGCCCAGGGGTGCGGATTGACCGAAGCCCCGCGGGGAGCCCTAGGGCATTGGATCTCGATCAAGAACTACCAGATCGACAATTACCAGTGTGTGGTGCCGACCACTTGGAATGGGTCACCGCGGGACGACAAAGGGGTGCGTGGCCCGATTGAAGAAGCCCTGATCGGCACCCCGGTCGCCGACACCACCAATCCAATTGAACTGGTGCGCGTGGTCCGCTCATTCGACCCGTGCATCGCCTGCGCGGTTCACTGCTTCACGGTCAACGGGAGGAAGTTTACCGTTGCTGTATAGGCAATACCATTATTCAGGACCCCGTTGCTTTGGGCCGCCGACACTAACGGCGGCCCTTTGTTTTTAACTTATTGATCTGTTGACAAGTGACCCTGCTTTCCTTAGACTTTACCCATACGGCGATGGGGCTCGCCTAACGCAGAAATGCTAATGGCTCCTACCAATAGTTTTGGTGGGAGCCGTTTTTGTTTTACAACATTTGCCGCCTTTACGCAGGAGGAGATGCACTTGTTCCTGGACAATACGTGGCTCGTCGCCGCCCTATGGGTGGGTCTTGCTCTGGCCGCATCACTGATTTCAGTTCGCCTGGGCATCTCCGTCGCCCTTGTGGAGATCATGATGGGGGTATTTGGAGGCAACTTTCTTGGCCTGGAGGAGGTTGCCTGGGTAACCTTCGTCGCCGGTTTCGGAGCGATCTTCCTAACCTTTTTGGCGGGAGCCGAAGTCGACCCGAACGTACTGAAACGGAAGTTCAAGGAGAGCATCGGGATCGGCGCGGTTTCTTTCCTGATCCCTTTTCTGGCCGCCTATGCCTACGCCTTCTACATCGCCGGCTGGACGCAGGATGCCGCGCTTATCTGCGGTATTGCCCTCTCCACGACTTCAGTGGCCGTGGTATACGCGGTGATGGTCGAAACAGGCCTTACTCAAACCGAACTGGGAAAGATTATTTTGGCCGCATGTTTCATTACCGATTTGGGTACCGTGTTGGCACTGGGTGTTTTCTTCGCTAACTTCGATATCTGGATGGCGGTTTTTATCACCGTGTCCGTGGCCGTGTTCGCGGTAACCCCGCGCCTGACACCTTGGTTTGTGGAGCGCTATGGCGGACGCATCGCCCAGATCGAAATTAAGCTGTTCATCTTCCTGCTACTAGCTCTGGGGGGCCTGGCATTGAAGGCCAATAGCGAAGCTGTTCTGCCGGCCTACATCCTGGGTCTTTCGGTGGCCGGTTACATGATGGCACACAAAGATCTACTGCACCGCTTACGAACCATTGCCTTTGCCTTCTTCACTCCATTTTACTTTCTGAAGGCGGGGCTACACGTCTCACTCTCCGCTTTGGCCGGCGGGATCGTCCTGATCGCCATCCTGTTGTCCGTGAAGGTCGGTGCCAAGTTTGTCGGGGTCTGGCCGCTGGCGAAGCTTTTCCGGTTCAACAATCGTGAAAGTATGTACACCACGCTGTTGATGAGCACGGGGCTGACCTTCGGCACCATCTCCGCCCTTTTCGGTCTCAGCCAGAACCTGATTACCCAGGAGCAGTATACAATACTGGTAACGGTGGTAATCGGCAGTGCCATTGTACCAACATTGATTGCCCAGGCTTTCTTCCGCCCCATCATTACACGTGACAGGGATAGCCAAGAGTTGACCGAAGGTGAAGGAAGGAAACGAACGTAAAGGAGGGTTACACCATGTTCGAGAGAATAATGGTTGCCTACGACGGTTCGGATTGCGCCGACCGAGCACTGGCTGCCGGAGTGAAACTTTTAGACTGCTACGATGCTGATCTGGCTGTGGTCATGGTGGCGGGTCTACCAGACTACGCCGGAACGATCAGTGAAGTGGACGAGATCCAGAGCGAGGCGCGGGCCTTCTTCGATCAGAAGATTACAAAGGTTAAGGAACTGGCCGGTGACCAGATGGAAAGGGTCAGCACGCACTTGCTTTTCGGTCACACCGGAGATCAGTTGATCCGGTTTGCCCGGGAACGCAATATGGACTTGGTTGTGATCGGGGCACGCGGTTTTAGCCGCCTGCAGCGCATGTTTCTGGGCAGCGTCTCCCAGTTTGTAGTCAAGCATGCCTACTGTCCCGTACTGGTGATTAAGGATCCCTGTCAAGCCGAACATCCATCACCGCACGATAGCGCAAAAGCTACCGCCCAGTACTGGTAAGCCTGGAGCATTGAACATCCGGTTGAGTTCACATGGGTTTTCTGTTAGGATGTAGGTAATCATATACATCGGCTGAACTGGCCGTTGGCGATGGGGTTCGCCGAAACTACCACTGCATTATGCGGTTAATGGCTCCTACCAGTTTTGGTAGGAGTTTTATTCTGCTCCTGAAGGAGGATATGCTGATGCCGGAAGGATCACCGGTTTTGCTTAAGGCACTGGAAAAATTAAAGGGGTTTGCCGCCAAGGGTGGAAACACCTTTGCCGTCACTCTGCTTGAAGAAAGCATCCTCAAGATGCGCAAAGAGAGTTTTACCCTGGTGATTATGGGTGAATTCAAGAGAGGAAAGTCCACATTCATCAACGCCTTGTTGGGCACTGATCTGGTACCCACGGGCATCGTACCGCTTACGGCCATCCCTACAATTATCCAGTACAGCCCCGAAAGAACGGCTCAGGTGACTTATGAAAGCGGGGAAAAGAAAACAATTCCACCGGATGAAGTCACCCTGTATGTGACTGAGAAAGAGAATCCGCGCAACAAGAAACAGGTAAAAGAGGTACACGTCAGCTATCCGGCGGAACTACTGCGCCAGGGCGTGATCCTGGTCGATACGCCCGGCGTCGGCTCCGTCTATCAGCATAACACGGACGCCGCCTATGCCTACCTGCCCCACTCAGACGTAGCCGTGTTCCTGATCTCGGTAGACGCCCCGGTCGGGCAGAGCGAACTCGCCTTTTTAGGTGACATCCGGACGCACGTACATAAGCTGGTCTTTGTTTTGAATAAGATTGACATCCTGGCACCCGGTCAGCTTGAAGAACTCCTCTCCTTCACGCAGGGGGTTCTCACGGAAACCCTTGATTCAGAAGATATTCAGGTTTTCCCGCTATCCGCGCGCCAGGCGCTGGAGGCTCGAACCAACGGGAACCGGGATCTCTTGGAAAGCAGCCGGTTTACCGACTTTGAACAGCGAGTGTTCGAGATGATCAGTACCGGGAAGGCAAGGCTAGTGAAGGAGATAACCAGCGCTAGAGCGTTGCGCGTGATCAGCGAGTTGGAAATGGAGCTCGCCCTATAGCATAAGGCAATGGAGGGTTCTCTCGAGGATATCAAGAAAAAGGTGGCCCGGTTCGAAAAGGAGCTTACCACCCTGGAACGGGAACGGGAAGACAGCATTTACCTGCTTTATAGAGACATCGATGGTTTGGGGCACCAGGCGGAAGAGCGTCTCAGGGAGTTTCGCAAACATTTGTTGCCGATTATCATCAGCCAGTACCGCAACTACGCCCATGGTGTGCACGGCACACCCCGGGAAATCGGCCGCGACCTGAAGGAAAAAGCACACGAGTTAATCGAAATCGCCCTGGCTGAGCATCGGGTGCTTCTGCTGATTGGTGGTTGGCTGGCCGCTACCGTTTCTGGCTTTGCCGGTTTCGGGGGGGGCTCTCCTGCTGCTTCCGATTCTCATCTTTACAATCGGTGCCAAAGCCGCTGTGCCGATCCTTACTCTGGCTCAGTTGATGGGAAATCTCTTAAGGGCAGGATTTGGCTTCCGGGAGATTCGCTGGAGACCTGCTTTGCTCTTCAGCATTGGAGCCATCCCGGCAAGCGTCGCCGATGCCCGGCTGTTTGTTGAATTGCCGTCGTCCTTGATTATACAGTTGATCGGGGTCTTCCTGCTGGTGATCGTTGTCCTGCGCCACACCCCTCTTGCCCGTCATTCTTTTCCGGAAAGGCTGTTGGCCCCCACCGGGGCGGTCGTTGGTTTCCTCTCGGCTGTGGTGGGCAGTGCCGGACCCCTAGGCGCCGCCGTTTTCCTCAGTCTTAAGCTGCCAGCTGTCGCTTACGTCGCCAGTGAAGCCGTGATGGCTAGCCTGATGCACATCACCAAGAGCATTGTTTACGGGCGTTTCGCTCTGCTTTCTCCAACGGAACTGCTTTTCGGGTTTGCTTTGGGCATCTCCATGGTTCTGGGATCATGGACCGGACGCAAAATAATTGATCGGATTACGACAAAACAGTTGGGTATCTTAATTGAGGTTTTGTTAGTGACGGCTGCCTTTTCACTGATTATTGGAGAATTGAAGTTTTCCTAGGGTGAGGAATCTGTGGACGGTCCGCCATCCCGGTCCAACGAACGGCACCACGAATGATGAAAATTGTTGTGTGCGCTGTGCGCTTTCCTGAGGGATTGCCTCCCAAACACGTAGGTGACAGAGGAATCTGCTCAGGGCGGGAATCGGGGACAGGCTGCTTTTTCTTGTATGTAAGACACATCCCCGTTCTAAGCCTTCTATGATACAAAACGATAGGTGGTCGGGTAGATTAAGTCTCGAAAAAGATGCCTGTCCCCGTTTCCTGCCCGGTGGCGCTCACTCAGACAGGCGGTCGACGCTGATCCGCGGCTCACTGCGCATTTTTTTATTGGACACAGTCCAATTGAGACTTCTCTAGATTCGTAACAAAAAACAAGCGTTTCAAAGTCCGAAAGC
>JAHRFU010000047.1 GCA_019084485.1 Desulforudis sp.
CCATCGGCAGTTGCCCATCAAAAGCCAGATAACCGCGCCCGCTGAGGTCCACGGCGACCAGCACCAGGGATTCGTCCATCGGGATCAATGCGTGCCCGAACCGGCGGATGTCCTCCTTGTTCCCCAAGGCGCGGACGAGTGTCTCACCGAGGCAGATGCCGATGTCTTCCACCGTGTGGTGGGCATCCACATCCAGATCGCCCTGGGCGTCCACGGTCAGGTCAAACCCGCTGAACTTCGCCATCAGGGTTAGCATGTGCTCCAAAAATGCCACCCCGGTGTCTAGACGACAGCCACCAGTTCCGTCCACAGTGAGTGCCAGCCTGACATCTGTCTCCCCGGTCCGCCGTTGAATCTCCGCTTTACGCATCACATAACACCTCCACAAGACCCATTTATCCAGTTAGAACTAACCCAACAAAGGACTCTTCTAACGGCTTTCTCAAAAGAAATTAAAACAATTAAAGCCTCGACCCCAAGGTAGCCCCCAAAGCTTTGATGAACTGGTGGTTTTCTTCGGGTTTGCCGATGGAGACCCGCAGGCAGCGCTCCAGTCCAGGGCCGCCCAGGTCACGGACCAAAACCCCGTTCGCCAACAGCCTCTCGTACACCGCCCGGGCGTCGTGTGGTGTCCGGAAGAGGATAAAATTGGCTTCGGTCGGATAGGCCTCGACGCCGGGAAGTGCCCTCAGCTGCTCGTACAGAACGGCACCGTCCTTCATCAGCGCTGCAATCTGCGGCTCAAACAAGGAACGGTGCTCCAGGACGGCCAGTGCCGCCAGTTGGGCAAAGGCGTCGACGTTGAACGGCTGCTTCACCCGCCATACCGCCTGAACCACGTCCGGATGCGCCAGCATATAGCCCACCCGCAGCCCGGCCAGCCCGAAGGCCTTGGAAAAGGTGCGCAGCACCACCAGATTCGGATAGCGCTCGAGCAGCCCCACGCAGGTCTTGCCGCAAAACTCAAAGTAGGCCTCGTCAACAACCGCTATCCCGCCGAACCAATCCAGAATGCGCTCTACGGTTCCGACCGGGATCGTATTCCCCGACGGGTTGTTGGGGGAACACAACACCATCACCTGAGCCGCGGCGTTCAGTGTACTGTAGTGCAGCCGCTCCGAATCTATGGTGAAATCCGGATCACGATTCACGGCTACCGGCTCGGCACCGGCAATCACGGAGTGAATCCGGTACATCCCGAAAGTAGGCTCCGCGATCAGCACCCGCCCGCCGACCGCAAAGGTCAGGAACAGGTTTAAGATCAATTCATCCGAACCGTTTCCGACGAAGACATTCTCTGCCGTCAACCCGTGATAGTCGGCAATGGCTTCGCGCAACTCCCGGGCTTCGGCGTCCGGGTAGCGCACCAGAGTCTGGCCGTCGACCCGCCCGAAAATTTCGGTAAGCAGCCCGGCCGGAAAATCATAGGGGTTTTCGTTGGCGTCCAGTTTTACCACCCCGGTGTGTACCGGGACATGGTAAGGCGTCAGGTCGTGCAGCGCCGGCCGCACCAACCCCGCAAATCGGTTATTTTTCATCGTCCGCTTCCTCCTCAAGGCGCAATTGAACGGCCCGGGCGTGTGCCGACAGGCCCTCCACCTCTGCCAAATGTATCGCGGCCGGACCGATCTTAGCGATCCCGCGCCGGTTGCAGGAGACAACATTGATACGCTTGACAAAGGCGTCCACCCCGAGGGCGGAAAAGAACCGCGCCGTGCCCCCCGTGGGAAGCACATGGTTCGGTCCGGCCACGTAGTCACCCAGAGATACCGGGGCGTACGGGCCGAGGAATACGGTACCCGCGTTCTTGATCCGGCCGAGCCATTCGAACGGATCCCGCACCATCAGTTCCAGGTGCTCCGGGGCGTACCGGTTTGCGAGGTTCACGGCTTCGTCCAGATCACGCGTAACCACAATCATGGCCCCGTTCTTCAGAGCCTTATCCAACTGCTCGCGGCGTCCCAGAGCGCCCAACTGCCTTTCCACCTCTTCGCGTACCCGTCCCGCCAGTTCCCAACTGGGCGTCAGGAGTACGGCCTGGGCCCGGACATCGTGTTCGGCCTGGGAGAGGATGTCCGCCGCAACGAAGGCCGGATTGGCCTCTCCATCGGCAATGATCAGCACCTCAGACGGCCCGGCCAGCATATCGATATCCACCTGGCCGAAAACCTGTTGCTTCGCCAACGTCACGAAAATGTTTCCGGGTCCGGTGATCTTGTCCACCTTACGAATGGTATCGGTGCCGTAGGCCAGAGCCGCAATCGCCTGCGCTCCGCCGACACGGTAAATCTCTGAAATACCAGCCTCTGCGGCCGCCACCAGGGTGTACGGGCTGATGCCGCCCCCGGTCGAGGGAGGCGTCACCATCACGATTTCTTTGACCCCCGCCACTGATGCCGGAATCCCGTTCATCAGGACGGACGACGGATATGTGGCAGTTCCGCCCGGCACGTAAACCCCGACCCGTTCCAGGGGCCGGATCACCTGTCCCAGGTAACCCCCGTCCTCGGCATCAAGCCAGGACGGCGGCAGCTGCTTGCGGTGGAACTCGTAGATCCGTGCTTTAGCCAGACGAATAGCTGACAGGAACTCGGCCCCCACCATCCGGTAGGCGGCCTTGATCTCCTCCCCGGTCACCCGGAGTTCGCCAGGGGTAAGCGTGGTCCGGTCAAAACGGGCGGTGAAAGCGCACAGAGCCTCATCGCCGCGCTCCCGCACCGCCGACACGATCTCGTCGACTTGGATCACAATCTCCTCGGGTGCGGAGAAGTCCCTCTTAATCAACTTGAGGAGTTCGGGGTTGCCAGCTTCGATGGTTCTGATCACTCAAGAACTTCCTTTCATTCTGGGAAAAGCGAAATTACCTATAACCGAAGTAAATAAGTTATCACTATACCATAACCTATGGTATAACGATAATACTTTCCTTGGCAACAAAAAACCCCGCAATGCACAAGAATGTCCCACTCCCGGACGGCGGGCCGCCGGACTGTGGGTTCTTGTGACTGGCGGGGTGTTTACAGCAAAGGCCTGACCGGCCTTGAAAGGTTGGGCTTATCACCCGCCCCCGAGCCCGCGGGCCACCCAAAAGATCCAAAACGCCAGGACGATCAGCACCAGGCCGCTGAACCTTTGGATGGGGCCGCTCCAGGCGGCAACACGGTCCCACCGGTTCAGAACCCCGGCGAAGGAACCGGCGAGCAGAATCGGCAAACTCCGCCCGAGACCAAAGGCGAACATAATCAGGAAGCCCGACCCCGGCTCACCCTGCAACGCCACCCAGGCCAAGATGGCCATGGTTACCGGTGCCGTGCAGGGCGAAGAGGCAAACGCAAAAGGCACCCCGGCCAGGAAGGCACCAAGCCCGCCCTGCCCAGAACGTTTGATCTCCTTCGAACCGATGGACGGAAGCCGGAACAGCCCCGTCAGGTGCAGACCCAGCAGCAGGAGGATCGCCGCGGTAACATAGTACAAAAACACGCTTTCGGTGAACAGACCGCCGAACCAGCCGGC
>JAHRFU010000032.1 GCA_019084485.1 Desulforudis sp.
ACTACTCGTTGATCCCGGTCACCACACCGGCACCCACGGTACGGCCGCCCTCGCGGATCGCGAACCGGAGTCCCTCTTCAATGGCAATCGGTGTAATTAACTCGACATCGACCCGGATGTTGTCTCCGGGCATTACCATTTCCACACCCTCCGGTAGCTGGACGACCCCGGTCACGTCGGTGGTCCGGAAGTAGAACTGCGGGCGGTAGCCGTTAAAGAACGGGGTGTGCCGGCCGCCTTCTTCCTTGGTCAAAACGTACACTTCAGCGGCATACTTGGTGAGCGGACGGATGCTGCCGGGCTTGGCGAGCACGTGACCGCGCTCGAGGTCTTTCCGGTCTACACCTCTTAACAGTAGGCCTACGTTGTCGCCGGCCTGGGCGTAGTCCAGAATCTTGCGGAACATCTCAACGCCGGTGACGACGGTCTTACGAGGCTTTTCCAGGAATCCGACGATCTCGATTTCTTCACCGGTCTTAATCTGACCGCGCTCGACACGTCCGGTGCCGACGGTGCCACGACCGGTGATCGTGAAGACGTCTTCAACGGGCATCAGGAAGGGCTTGTCGACGTCGCGCTCGGGGGTGGGGATGTAGGAGTCGACGGCGTCCATAAGCGCCCAGATGGATTTGCAGTGTTCGCATTCGCGCTCGCCGCAGCCGCATTCCAGGGCCTTTAAGGCGGAACCGGTGATCACCGGGGCATCGTCCCCGGGGAAGTCGTAGGTGGAGAGGAGTTCACGGACTTCCATCTCGACCAGTTCTAGGAGTTCGGGGTCATCGACCATGTCGGCCTTGTTCATGTAGACCACGATGGACGGCACTGCCACCTGACGGGCGAGCAGGATGTGCTCACGGGTCTGGGGCATCGGGCCGTCAGCGGCGGAGACCACGATGACGGCACCGTCCATCTGGGCTGCGCCGGTGATCATGTTCTTAATGTAGTCGGCGTGTCCAGGGCAGTCGACGTGGGCATAGTGCCGGTGGTCGGTCTCGTATTCGACGTGGGCGGTGTTGATGGTGATGCCGCGCGCTTTCTCTTCCGGAGCGGCGTCAATCTCATCGTACTTCTTATAGGTGGCCTGACCCAGCTTCGACAGCACCAGCGTGATCGCTGCGGTGAGCGTGGTCTTGCCGTGGTCCACGTGTCCGATCGTTCCGATGTTCACGTGGGGTTTGGTACGCACAAATTTCTGCTTGGCCATTGGTTCTCTTCCTCCTTAGGAAACAAAGAATTAATATTTTTTGATCAGCTTCTCCGCAATGCTCTGCGGTACTTCCGCGTATTCCGAAAACTGCATCGTGTAGGTTCCCCGTCCCTGTGTCCCTGAACGGAGGTCAGTGGCGTAACCGAACATCTCGCCGAGCGGCACCTGGGCGTGTACAAGACGCGCCTTGCCCTGGGATTCCATCTCCGAGATTTGTCCGCGCCGGGAATTCAGATCACTGATCACTTCGCCGGTGTATTCCTCGGGAACCACGACTTCGACCTTCATGATCGGCTCCAGCAGTACCGGGCTGGCCGATGTCGTCGCCTTCTTGAAGGCCATAGAGGCGGCAATCTTGAAAGCTATTTCGGACGAGTCCACAGGGTGGTAAGAACCGTCCACCACCGCCACCCGGATATCCATCACCGGATACCCGAAGAGCACGCCGCTGCTTAAAGCCTCGACCACACCGGATTCGACCGCCGAAATGTACTCCTTCGGTATGACCCCGCCCACGATGCTGTTCACAAACTCGAATCCTTTGCCCCGCTCCAGCGGTTCGACGACCAGCTCGACGTGACCGTACTGTCCTCGTCCGCCGCTCTGCCTGACAAACTTGCCTTCGGCCTTGGCCTTTGCGCGAATGGTCTCCTTATAGGCTACCTGGGTACGGCCGACATTGGCCTGGACCTTGAACTCACGCAGCATGCGGTCGACGATGATCTCCAGGTGTAACTCACCCATCCCGGCGATCACGGTCTGTCCGGTTTCCTCTTCATACTTGATCTTAAAGGTCGGATCCTCTTCCGCCAGGCGGGCGAGCGCCACACCCATCTTATCCTGGTCGGCCTTGGTCTTGGGCTCGATGGCCACCCAGATTACTGGATCGGGGAAGGTCATCGACTCCAGAATAATGGGATGTTTTTCATCACAAAGAGTATCTCCGGTTGACGTGAACTTAAGTCCCACGGCACCCACGATGTCTCCCGCGTAGACGGCGTCCAACTCTTCCCGGTGGTTCGCGTGCATCAGCAGCAACCGCCCGATGCGCTCCTTCTTGTTCTTGGTCGAATTGTAGACATAGGAGCCGGCCTTAAGCACCCCGGAGTACACCCGGAAGAACGCCAGCTTACCGACGTACGGATCGATCATGATTTTGAAGGCCAGGGCGGCAAACGCTTCGTTATCATCGGCTGGCCGCTCGTCCTCCCCGCCCGTCTCCGGATTGGTGCCGCGCACGGCCTCAACATCGGTCGGGGCTGGCAGGTAATGAACGACACTGTCCAGCAATGGCTGCACACCCTTGTTCTTATAGGATGAACCACAAAGAACCGGGATCATCTTCAGGGACAGGGCACCTTTTCGGATCCCCTCCCGGATTTCAGCCTCCGTGGGTTCTTCTCCGTCCAGGTACTTCATCATCAACTCTTCCGAAGTGTCGGCAATCGCCTCCACTAGCCGCTCACGGTAATCGGTCGCCAGCTCTGCAATATCTTCCGGAATGTCGACTTCGCGAACATCCTGGCCGAGATCGTCAAAGTATAGCCAAGCTTTTTTGGCAACTAAGTCCACGATCCCCCGAAAGTTCTCTTCAACTCCGATGGGTAATTGGATGGCCACCGGGTTCGCTCCGAGTTTTGCCTTAAGCGATTCCATGCTCTGGTAAAAGTCGGCACCCATGCGGTCCATCTTGTTGATGTAGGCGATCCGCGGCACACCGTACTTGTCGGCCTGACGCCAAACCGTCTCGGACTGGGGCTCAACCCCACCAACCGCACAGAAAACTGCAACCGCGCCGTCAAGTACGCGCAGGGAGCGCTCTACCTCGACCGTGAAATCCACGTGCCCTGGTGTGTCGATGATGTTTATCCGGCACTCCCGCCAGTAACAGGTCGTAGCCGCCGAAGTAATGGTGATACCGCGCTCCTGTTCCTGCACCATCCAGTCCATCGTGGCGGCGCCGTCATCGACTTCGCCAATACGATGTGTCACACCGGTGTAAAACAAAATCCGCTCGGTGGTCGTCGTCTTACCAGCATCGATATGAGCCATTATGCCTATGTTTCTTGTTCGCTCGAGCGGATAGGCGCGAGTCATCTCCTAACCTCCTACCACCTGTAGTGCGCAAAAGCCTTGTTCGCTTCTGCCATGCGGTGGGTATCCTCTCTCTTTTTCACGGATGCGCCGACGCCGTTGGCCGCGTCCATAATCTCGAACGCCAGTTTCTCCTGCATCGTCCGACCAGCTCTGGAACGGGTGTAAGTGGTCAACCACCTGATGGCTAGGGTCTGCTTCCGTTCGGCACGGACTTCAATCGGTACCTGATAGTTGGCACCGCCAACACGCCTTGACTTGGTTTCCACGATCGGCATGATGTTCTTCATTGCCTGTTCAAATACTTCCAAAGGATCCTTGCCGGTCTTTTCCTTGATAGTGTCGAAGGCTCCATAACAAATGGTCTCAGCGATACTCTTCTCGCCGTCCAGCATGATCTGGTTGATCAATTTGGTTAACACCTTACTTCCGTAGACGGGATCCGGTAGGACTTCCCGCTTCGGTACAGCTCCTCTACGAGGCACTGCCTTCCCCCCTTACTTCTTGGGCCGTTTTGCTCCGTATTTGGACCGACCGCGATTCCGGTTCTGCACACCGGCAGTATCCAATGAGCCGCGGACGATATGGTAACGCACGCCGGGCAGGTCTTTGACTCTGCCGCCGCGAACCAGGACCACCGAGTGCTCCTGCAGGTTATGACCGATGCCGGGGATGTAGGTGGTCACTTCGTAACCATTGGTCATCCGGACACGGGCCACTTTGCGCAGTGCTGAGTTCGGCTTTTTGGGTGTCGTCGTGTAGACGCGGGTACAAACGCCGCGCCGCTGCGGACAATCGGTCAGTGCCGGGGAAGTCGATTTCTTAATCGCGGACTTCCGCCCCTTACGTACAAGTTGGCTGATGGTGGGCAATCTTTACACACCTCCTCCGGTATAAGCTTGAAAAAGATATGCCCCCTACCCGACGGCAAGCGGCATTAACAATCGGCTCACTCCTTGGTAATCGCGGCAGACGCACATCCTACGGATATTCCGCAGGCTTTTCCCAGTTCCTGCATCGAGGATACCTCGATGAGCGGAACCGCTCTTGCCCGGCAGGCCTGAACTATCGGATCCAGTACGCTTGGCTCGGCATCTAATGCCACGTACACCATCCTGGCCTGCCCCCGCTGTATTGCCTTAAGGGTTTGCTTCGACCCTACCGTCTTTTCCTGGGCCATATTCAATCTCTCGAAGGGCACCTAATCATCCCCCCAAGAAAGTCACACTTAGAGATAATAGCACCGCTGACTTCATTTGTCAACGCGAAACAACCTATTACCTGTGGATTCTCTCTATTATTTTTTCACTATTTCCGAAGCCGGCCGTTCGCCATCCATCACTTCGATGCTCCGGTAACGAGACATCCCCGTCCCTGCCGGCACCAGCTTTCCGATGATCACGTTTTCTTTCAGCCCCAGCAGCGGATCGGTCTTGCCCTTAATCGCCGCCTCGGTCAGCACCCGGGTCGTTTCCTGGAAGGAGGCCGCCGACAGGAAGGAATCCGTGGCCAGCGAAGCCTTGGTGATCCCCAGCAGCACCGGTTTGGAGGTCGCGCCCTCGCCGCCGAACTTTTCGACACGCGCGATTTCATCTTCCAGGGCCAAAATGTCGATTAACCCTCCGGGCAGGAACTCAGTATTACCCGGGTCTTCGATCTTAACCTTACGCAGCATCTGGCGAATAACCACCTCGATGTGCTTATCGTTGATCTCCACACCCTGCATCCGGTACACTCGCTGAACTTCCTGCAGTAAGTAGAGTTGAACGGCAGCCGGTCCCTTGATTTTCAAAAGGTCATGCGGGTTGATCGAGCCTTCGGTCAGTTCGTCACCGGGGGAAACCCGATCCCCGTCCTGCACTTTGATGCGAGACCCGAACGGAACCGTGTAGGGAGTCCGCTCACCGTCGGCGGTAACGATCTCGACTTCACGACGGCCCTTGTTCTCACTGAGTTCGACCAAGCCGGCAAATTCAGCCACAATGGCCTGGCCTTTGGGTTTACGCGCTTCGAATAGCTCTTCTACACGCGGCAGACCCTGGGTAATGTCGTCACCGGCCACACCACCGGTATGGAAGGTACGCATGGTCAGCTGGGTGCCCGGTTCACCGATGGACTGCGCGGCGATGGTTCCCACCGCTTCCCCGATATCCACGGGATGACCAGTGGCCAGGTTCCGCCCGTAGCACCTGCAGCATACGCCGAACCGGCTCTTGCAACTCAAAACGGAGCGGACGGCCACTTCCTTGAAACCGGCGGCAATGATTTTTTCCGCGCTGTCCTCCTCGATCTCTTTGTTGGTCTGAGCCAGTAATTCACCTGTCTCCGGATCAACAATATCCTGCGCCGCCAGGCGGCCGACAATACGGTCAATGAGCGGCTCAATGATTTCGGAACCGTCACTGACGTCCCGTACAATGATGTGGTCTTCGGTTCCACAGTCGCGTTCCCGGACAATTACGTCCTGGGCCACGTCCACGAGACGGCGGGTCAGGTAACCGGAGTCCGCCGTCCTGAGCGCCGTATCTGCAAGACCTTTACGGGCACCGTGCGTGGATGTGAAGTATTCCAGAACGGTGAGGCCCTCCCGGAAGTTAGCACGGATCGGCTGTTCAATGATCCGCCCGGAGGGGTCCGCCATAAGCCCGCGCAGCCCGGCCAACTGCCGAATCTGCGCGACGTTACCGCGCGCCCCGGAGATGGCCATCATGTACACCGGGTTGAACCGGTCCAGGGTCCGCAGGAGTTCGGCGGTCACGTCTTCCGTGGCCTGGGTCCAGATCTGGATCACATTCCGGTAGCGCTCATCCGCCGTAATCAGGCCGCGGCGGAAGTCGTTCTCGACCTCTTGTACGTCTTCCTCAGCCTGTTGCAGAATCTCTTGTTTGCGTTTCGGGATAACAATGTCGCTGACTCCGATGGTAATCCCGCCTCGGGTGGCGTACTTGAACCCGAGGGTCTTAATGCCATCCAAGACATCGGCGGTCTGAGCGTAACCGAGTTTGCGGAAGCAGCGTCCGACGATCGTGCTGAGAATCTTTTTGTCGACGAGCTCATTATAGTAGCCCATCTCGTTGGGTATGGCGTCGTTGAAGATCACGCGACCTACTGTAGTCTCAATCAGGCCCTGCTCCGGCATCCGGATCTTAACCTTGGCCTGCAGATCGACAGCCCGGGCCTGGTAGGCCAACACCCCTTCATCCGGATCCTTGAAGATCTTGCCCTCACCCTTGGCGCCCGGTCTTTCAATGGTAAGGTAGTAGATACCCAGAACCATATCCTGGGTGGGTACTGAGACCGGCCGGCCGTCCTTCGGGTTCAGGATGTTATGGATCGAGAGCATCAACAGCCGGGCCTCGGCCTGAGCCTCAGCCGACAACGGCACGTGCACGGCCATCTGGTCACCGTCGAAGTCGGCGTTGTAGGCCGTACAGACCATCGGGTGAATCTGAATGGCACGGCCTTCCACCAGGATCGGTTCGAAGGCCTGAATGCCGAGACGGTGCAGGGTCGGAGCCCGGTTCAGCAACACCGGGTGATCCTTGATGACGTCTTCGAGCACATCCCAGACCTCCGGGCGCACCCGCTCCACCATGCGCTTGGCACTCTTGATATTGTGCGCGTGACCGTCGCCGACCAGACGTTTCATTACAAAGGGCTTAAACAGTTCCAGGGCCATTTCTTTGGGCAGACCGCACTGGTGCAGCTTCAGGGTGGGACCGACCACAATCACCGAACGGCCGGAGTAGTCCACCCGCTTGCCGAGGAGATTCTGACGGAATCGGCCCTGCTTTCCTTTTAACATGTCACTGAGCGATTTCAGGGGGCGGTTACCGGGTCCGGTGACCGGACGGCCCCGCCGGCCGTTATCGATCAGCGCGTCTACAGCTTCCTGAAGCATCCGTTTCTCGTTACGGACGATGATATCCGGGGCACCTAGCTCCAGAAGCCGCTTCAAGCGGTTGTTCCGGTTAATCACCCGGCGATAAAGGTCGTTTAGGTCAGACGTGGCGAAACGGCCGCCGTCCAGTTGCACCATCGGCCGCAGTTCAGGCGGGATCACCGGCAGTGTATTCATAATCATCCACGAGGGACGGTTATCGGATTTGCGAAAGGCTTCCACCACTTCCAGACGGCGGATCGCCCGAATGCGGCGCTGTCCGGTGACATCCCGGACCTCCCGGCGCAGATCGGCACCCATTTCCTCTAAGTCGATTTCATCCAGGAGGAGCTTAATCGCCTCGGCTCCCATGAGTGCTTTAAAACCGGCACCGTATTTGTCACGGTACTCCCGGTACTCCTGATCGGTCAGGAGTTGTTTCTTAACCAGCGAAGTCTCCTTGCCATCGATCACGATGTAGGAGACAAAATACAGTACTTTTTCCAGAGCCCGCGGCGACATATCCAGAAGCAAGCCCATGCGGGAAGGGATTCCCTTAAAATACCAGATGTGCGAGACCGGTGCGGCTAACTCGATGTGGCCCATCCTTTCCCGCCGCACCTTGGATCGGGTCACCTCTACGCCGCAGCGGTCGCAGATGACGCCTTTATAGCGCACCCGCTTGTACTTGCCGCAGTGACACTCCCAGTCACGGGTGGGACCAAAAATGCGTTCACAAAACAGTCCATCCCGTTCCGGCTTTAAGGTCCGGTAGTTGATGGTCTCCGGCTTTTTTACCTCGCCATGGGACCAATCCATAATTTTTTCAGGTGATGCCAGGCCAATTTTGATACGGTCGAAGTTGGTAAGATCTATCACCGAACAAGCTCCCCCCAATAATTAGTTTTGGTCGGTGTCGTCCAGAGGTTTGTCCACCTCTTCCAACTTGTCGCCCGCCTCCTCGTCTTCAATTTTAGGGATATCCACGTCATCAGTATCTTCGTCATCAGTATCTTCGTCATCGTCATCGTCATCGTCATCGTTAGGAAGATCCGCTTCACCGGTATCCTCGTCGTTTGCAAGATCCACATCACCGGCATCTGCATCGTCATCATTCACTGCAACTTCCTCCTCCACCACTTCACCATCCGGTTGGGGTTGAGGCATGCGGAACTCCAGTTCCAGTTCCTTACCGGTTTCCGCGATGTCATCGTCGGCCTCACGGATCGGCACTTCATGATCGTCCTCGGAAAGGACCTTGACGTCGAGCCCGAGGCTCTGCAATTCCTTAATCAGGACCTTAAAGGACTCGGGCACACCGGGTTCCGGAACGTTTTCACCCTTTACGATCGCTTCATAGGTCTTAACGCGTCCAACCACATCGTCCGATTTTACAGTCAGGATTTCTTGTAAGGTGTAGGCCGCACCGTAAGCTTCCAGAGCCCAGACCTCCATCTCACCGAAGCGCTGTCCGCCGAACTGGGCTTTACCGCCCAGAGGCTGCTGGGTCACCAGTGAGTAGGGACCGGTGGAACGGGCGTGGATCTTGTCGTCCACCAGGTGGGCCAGTTTCAACATGTATAGGTAGCCAACAGTAACATTGTTGTCGAAAGGCTCGCCGGTACGGCCGTCGCGCAGCTGGAGTTTGCCGTCTAACGGCAGTCCGGATTCAACAAGTGCATCCACAATATCCGATTCGTGCGCTCCGTTAAATACCGGAGTCGCCACGTTGAAACCAAGGGCCTTGGCCACCCATCCCATTTGCGCTTCCAGCACCTGGCCAATATTCATCCGGGAGGGCACACCAAGTGGGTTGAGCACAATTTCAATGGGCGTGCCGTCGGGCAGAAAAGGCATGTCCTCGTCGGCCATAATGCGGGCGATGACTCCCTTGTTTCCGTGACGGCCGGCCATTTTATCGCCCTCGGAAAGTTTGCGCTTCTGGGCGACATAGGCTCGCACCAGCTGATTCACACCGGGCGGGAGTTCATCCCCGTTTTCCCGGGAAAACACTTTGACGTCCACAATCTTGCCGGATTCACCGTGCGGCACTCGAAGCGAGGTGTCCCGCACTTCGCGCGCCTTCTCCCCAAAGATGGCCCGCAGGAGCCGTTCCTCAGCGGTCAGCTCGGTTTCACCTTTCGGCGTAACCTTGCCGACCAGGATATCGCCGGGACGGACTTCGGCGCCGACGCGGATCACCCCGCGTTCATCGAGATCCTTAAGGGCATCCTCACCAACGTTCGGGATGTCACGGGTGATCTCCTCAGGACCAAGCTTGGTGTCCCGGGCGTCACACTCGTACTCTTCAATGTGAATAGAGGTGTACATATCCTCTTTGATCAACTTCTCACTGACCAAAATGGCGTCCTCGTAGTTATAGCCTTCCCAGGGCATGAAGGCACAAAGTATGTTTCGCCCGATGGCCAGTTCACCGTGATCGGTGGAAGGACCGTCGGCAATAACCTGGCCGGCCTTGATCACCTGGCCATGCCACACAATCGGCCGCTGATTGATGCATGTCCCCTGGTTTGAGCGGCCGAATTTAGTCAGCCGGTAGTGGTCGATCACACCGTCCTCCCGCCGAATCTTAATGTCCTCGGCGGTGACCCGCTCCACAATACCACCGTGATTTTCGGCGATGACCACAGCGCCCGAGTCATAGGCGGCCTTAGCCTCAATCCCAGTACCCACAAAGGGGGCCTCGCTGATCAAAAGGGGCACCGACTGCCTCTGCATATTTGCTCCCATGAGCGCCCGGTTCGCATCGTCGTGCTCCAGGAAGGGGATCAAGGATGTCGCCACGCTGAAGACCTGCTTCGGGGAAACATCCATGTAGTCAATCTTTTCCACGGGAACAATCAGGATATTACCCCGGTAACGGGCGTGAACGCGCTCATCCAAGAAGTAGCCCTGTTCATCCATCTGGGCGTTGGCCTGTCCAACCACGTATTCCTCTTCTTCATCTGCGGTCATATAGGTGATTTCCAAGGTCGCCCGTTTTGCCTCTTGGTCGACCTTGCGGTACGGGGTCTCGATAAAGCCGAATTCATTAACCCGGGCATAGGTGGTCAGGGAGCCGATCAGACCGATGTTCGGACCTTCAGGGGTCTCAATCGGGCACACCCGGCCGTAGTGGGAATGGTGCACGTCACGGACCTCAAAACCGGCCCGCTCGCGGGACAGACCGCCCGGTCCCAATGCCGAGAGACGCCGCTTGTGCGTAAGCTCCGCCAGTGGGTTGGTCTGATCCATAAACTGCGACAGCTGGCTGGAACCGAAGAACTCCTTTACCGCCGCGACCACCGGGCGGATGTTGATCAGCACCTGGGGCGTGATCACCTCAACGTCCTGGATGGTCATCCGTTCCCGCACCACTCGTTCCATGCGGGACAAGCCGATGCGGAACTGGTTCTGTAAGAGTTCTCCCACCGAGCGCAAACGCCGATTACCCAGGTGGTCGATATCGTCCACCCGGCCTTCGCCGTCAAGCAACCCGATAATATATTTTACGGTAGCCACGATGTCGTCTCTGGTCAGGATCCTGATAAATTCGCGTTCGATCGGGAGTTCTTCGCGCAGAACCGAATCCACATCCGTCCTCCCCGAAAGCTCCTCCGGGTAGCGGTAGAGAACACCGTGTTTGAGTTTCTTATAAAACTTGTACCGGCCGACTAAGGCCAAGTCATAACGTTTGGGATCAAAAAAGAGGGATTCCAGCAGAGAACGGGCACTGTCCGCAGTCGGAGGCTCACCCGGTCTGAGTCTCTTGTAGATTTCGATTAGGGCGTCTTCTTCACTCTCGGCATTGTCTTTGGTCAGGGTTTCCTGAATGCTCTTGTGGTTATCAAAAAGCTCGAGCACACTGGCCCTAGTGCCAAAGCCGAGGGCACGGATCAGTACGGTGGCCGGAATCTTTCTAGTCCGATCGACCCGGACCCAAATGTGATCCAGGGAATCGGTTTCGAACTCCAGCCAAGCCCCCCGGTTCGGGATCATTGTGGCCGTATACAGGAATTTACCCGCAGTGTCCTGGTCCGACCCGAAGTAGACGCCGGGCGAGCGCACCAGCTGGCTTACAATAACGCGCTCAGCACCATTAATAATGAAGGTACCCTTGTCCGTCATCAGCGGAAAGTCGCCCATAAAGACGTCTTGTTCCTTAACCTCACCAGTCTCCCGGTTGATTAACCGTACCTTAACTCGAAGCGATGCGGCATAGGTCACATCCCGATCCTTGCACTCCTGAACGGCGTACTTCGGTTCACCCAGGGTATAATCTAGAAATTCGAGGACAAGATTACCGGTAAAGTCCCGGATCGGGGAAACATCCTGGAAGACCTCACGCAGTCCTTGACCGAGAAACCAACGGTAGGAACGCTTCTGAACCTCTACAAGGTCTGGTAACGGTAGGGCTTCACGCTGATTGCCATACACAATCCGGGTGCGGGGTACTGAAAACGACATAGCTCAACCCCCTGCAGTTAAATACTAAAAGCACGGTGCCTAATCTGCCTCGCTTCTTCACATATTGACCTATCTAAGTAGTATTACCCCATTATATCCAACAAATACCCAATTACAAAGGCAACGACTTATAACACTATCACTTTTTTACGCTTTAGTCAATAGACAGCCACACCCCGAATTCGGGGTGTGACCATTATTTGACTTCTCTGGAGTTTAGGATTACTACTTGATTTCGATTCCGGCGCCGACTTCCTCAAGTTTGGCCTTAACGGCTTCGGCCTCGTCCTTGGCGATTTTCTCCTTGACGGGCTTCGGAGCATTGTCAACCAGTTCCTTGGCTTCTTTCAGGCCAAGACCGGTGATTTCGCGGACAACCTTGATGACGTTGATCTTTTTGTCACCCACGGTCTTGAGGATGACGTCGAACTCGGTCTGCTCCTCTTCCACGGCGGCGACGGCGGCAGCCGGGGCAGCAGCAACAGCGGCAACCGGGGCGGCGGCGGATACGCCAAACTCTTCTTCCATCGCCTTGACCAGCTCAGACAGCTCCAGCACGGTCAGGCCTTTTACGATTTCAATAATCTCGATAACCTTAGACATCAGTGAGAACCTCCTATTAATTAAGTTTAGTAATTATGCACCGTGTTGAATCCTGTCTTACGAAGCTTCCTGGGCCTTCTTCTCCCGGACAGCCTCAACTGCGTAGACCAGCTTCCGGATATTCCCGTGCAGTACATTGACCAGACCATACAGCGAGGCTTGGAACCCACCGGTAACCTGAGCCAGCAGCACCTCACGCGGCGGCAGTTCGGCCAGGTTTCGTACATCATCCTTACCGATGACCGTTCCTTCCACCACGCCGCCCTTGAACTGGAACTGTTTGTAGTCCTTGTCAAACTGTGTGATCAGCTTCGGCACGCTGACCAAGTCGTCAAACCCAAAGGCCAGCGCCGTCGGCCCGGTCAGGAAGGGCTCGAGCCCTTCCAGCCCGGTTTCGCGCGCAGCCAATGTGGCGATCGTGTTCTTGCTTACGATCAGTCGTCCGCCCGCTTCGCGCATCTTGCGCCGCAGGGCACTGAGACTCTTGACGTTCAGACCACGGTACTCGGTGAAAACAATCACCTTGGCGTTACTGAAGCTCTCCTTCAGTTCAGCGATGGCTTGATCCTTTTCTTTCTTTGTTGCCGGCAACCAATACACCTCCTTAGAACCGTATAAATAGTAAAGACCCCTGTAGACTGATGGCGTACAGAGGTCTCGTATGTTCGACCTTGTTGCCAGTCCTCGGTTGGCGGTGATTTACCTTTATGCCTTACAGCACCAACTGTCTACAGCCTGGAGTTCAGTGGTCGGTCGTCGGTCGTCGGTATTCAGTAGGAACCAACCCGGAACCGATCCACGTTTTCCTTAATTAAGTTGTCTTCCCGTCTTACTGGATGAGCTTTAGGGCGTTTACCCTGACGCCGGGTCCCATCGTTGAGCTAAGGCTCACACCCCTAAGGTATTGACCTTTGGCTGCCGGCGGCTTCGCCTTCATCAAAGCTTCAACGAGGGTGTTTACGTTCTCGATCAGCTTTTCGTCCTCAAAAGAAACCTTCCCGACCGGAGCGTGCACATTCCCCGCCTTGTCGACCCGGTAACTGATCTTGCCGGCTTTTACTTCTTTCACAGCCTGGGCCACGTCAAACGTGACCGTACCTGTTTTCGGATTCGGCATCAGACCGCGGGGGCCAAGGATCTTACCAATCTTACCGACCTGGCCCATCATGTCCGGTGTGGCCACGGCCACATCAAAATCCATCCAGCCACCCTGGATCTTCGCAATCATGTCCTCGGCACCTACATAGTCGGCACCGGCTATTTCGGCTTCCTTGACCTTCTCGCCCTTGGCGAACACGAGCACTGTCCGGGTTTTACCGGTACCGTGCGGCAGCACCACCGCGCCACGCACCTGCTGGTCCGCATGTCTGGGGTCGACACCCAGCCGGACAGCCACCTCGACAGTCTCGTCAAACTTGGCGGGCGCCAGCTTCTTGACCATTTCCACCGCTTCGCTCAGTTCGTAAGTCTTGGCGCGATCAACCTGTTTCTTGGCTTCCGTTAGTTTCTTTCCGTGTTTCGACAATTTATATTCCTCCCTGTGGTTATTGCGGAGATTGGATCTCCTCCCACTAGCCTTCGATGACGATACCCATACTTCTGGCCGTACCTTCGACCATACGCACTGCGGCTTCGATGTCGGTCGCGTTCAGGTCGGGCATCTTAAGTTCAGCGATTTCACGAACCTTATCCCGTGAGACTTTGCCAACCTTCTTCGTATTCGGCTCACCAGAGGCCGATTCAATACCGGCGGCCTTTTTGAGCAGAATCGAGGCCGGCGGAGTCTTGGTCACAAAGCTGAAGGTCCGATCCGCGTAAATGGTAATCTCTACTGGAATAATCAGACCGGCCTGCTTAGCCGTGCGATCGTTGTATTCCTTCACAAAACCCATGATGTTAACCCCGTGCTGGCCGAGGGCCGGACCCACCGGGGGTGCCGGTGTTGCCTTGCCTGCTGGAATCTGCAGTTTAACTACCGCTGTCACTTTCTTTGCCATCCCGTCACCTCCTTAATCAATCTTCTCTAAATCTTCTCTATCTGGAAGAATTCTAATTCAATGGGTGTTTCACGGCCGAACATCGAGATCGTAACCCTAATCTTGGCCTTTTCGTAGTTGATCTCTTCGACCGTCCCCGTGAAGTTCTCAAAGGGGCCGGACTGAACCCTAATCTTCTCGCCCGGCACCACGTCAATTTTGAACCGTGGCTCGTCGTCGCCCATCTGACGGATGATCTGATCCGCTTCCTCCTCGGTTAGGGCAATCGGCCTGGAACCGACGCCGACCGTTCCCACAAAGCCGGTTACTCCCGGAGTATGCCGAACCGCGCGGTAGGAGTCATCGTTCATGATCATCTCGACAAGGACGTATCCGGGGAATATCTTGCGTTTTGTGACCTTGCGCTTACCGTCTTTAATCTCGATTTCGTCTTCCATAGGGACAATGATCCGGAAGATATTGTCCTCCATGTTCATCGATTCGATGCGCTTTTCCATGTTGGCCTTGACCTTATTCTCGTAACCGGAATAAGTGTGGACCACATACCATTCTTTCTTACCAAGAGTCGTGTTCAATGAGGAGGCCCGGGGGAAACCCGGTCCTTCACCTCCCACTTTCCGGGAATGCACCTTGCGTGGGCACGATGCACTGCCTGGGGTAATTCCGTAGCATCCAAAGGGTTAAGGTGCCTTGTATAGGCTACAGGATCCTGATTAGGATCTGACTAAGGATAAGGTCAAAAATCCATAGAACCGCACCGACGAGAATAACCGCTACCAGCACGACACCGGTATAAATCACAACATCACGCCGACCTGGCCAATGAACCTTTTTCAGCTCATAGAGAACGCCTTCAAGGAACTTCCGGGTGCCCGCAATAAAGCCGACTCGCGGCTTTTTCGGAGCCGGAACGGGCTTCTTGGTGTCCTTACGGGCATCCTTGACGCTAC
Organism: Desulforudis sp.; assembly: GCA_019084485.1. GTDB lineage: Bacteria > Bacillota > Desulfotomaculia > Desulfotomaculales > Desulforudaceae > SURF-60. Next base: position 15,199 of record JAHRFU010000032.1, read on the forward strand.
CCTCTTTCTTGACTAGTTTCTTCCCTTTGCCTTCGGACTTTACCGGCTTGCCATTCTTTCCAGCCCGCTTGTCCTCACGCTTGGTGTCCAAAGCCATATTACCATCCCCAGCTGTCTTTACTTAGTTTCCTTGTGGAGGGTGTGCGTATCGCACCACTTACAATATTTCTTCATTTCAATTCTGCCGGTATCGTTCTTCTTGTTCTTATTCGTCTGATAATTACGCCGCTTGCACTGGGTGCAGGCCAACGTTACTCCTACGCGCATTCTTACACACCTCCCAAATAAAAAAAACCCTCCGGCCCAAAATACGTATAGAATCTATCACAACTGGTTGTTGATGTCAAGGAAAACGCTTTGATATGACCTACCCTGACACAATCAGCGGCGTTCGCCCCGAGGATACGGAGGAGCAGGCTCGCGCCCGCTCCTCCAGCAAGTTCTTCTCCCTTAGGAGTCTCTAGCAAACTACTCGTTGATCCCGGTCACCACACCGGCACCCACGGTACGGCCGCCCTCGCGGATCGCGAACCGGAGTCCCTCTTCAATGGCAATCGGTGTAATTAACTCGACATCGACCCGGATGTTGTCTCCGGGCATTACCATTGAAGAGGGACTCCGGTTCGCGATCCGCGAGGGCGGCCGTACCGTGGGTGCCGGTGTGGTGACCGGGATCAACGAGTAGTTTGG
>JAHRFU010000129.1 GCA_019084485.1 Desulforudis sp.
ATGCCCGGAGACAACATCCGGGTCGATGTCGAGTTAATTACACCGATTGCCATTGAAGAGGGACTCCGGTTCGCGATCCGCGAGGGCGGCCGTACCGTGGGTGCCGGTGTGGTGACCGGGATCAACGAGTAGGCGGGAGGTTCACTATGGAAAGGCAAAAAATACGGATCCGGCTGAAGGCATTTGATCACAACATGCTTGACCAGTCGGCCCAGAAGATCGTGGACACGGCGAAACGTACCGGTGCCAATGTGGCCGGTCCGATCCCCCTGCCCACCGAAAAGAACATTTACACGATCCTACGTTCGCCGCACAAGGATAAGGATTCGCGCGAGCAGTTCGAAATCCGAACACACAAGCGCTTGATCGACATCCTTGAGCCAACGCCAAAGACGGTTGACGCCCTGATGCGTCTGGACCTGCCGGCCGGCGTAGACATCGAAATCAAGCTGTAGGCAACGTGTAGTTGCAGGAGGTGTTGACAATGGCCAAGGGAATCCTTGGGCGTAAGTTAGGGATGACCCAGATCTTTACGCCGGAAGGTTTGGCCGTACCGGTCACCTTGATCGAAGCCGGTCCCTGTACCGTGGTGCAGAAAAAGGCGCCGGACGAAGACGGGTACAGCGCCATCCAACTCGGGATGGGTGCACGCCGGGAAAAGCTGATCACCAAACCGGTACGCGGGCATCTGGCCAAATCCGGTCTGAAGGCGATCCGTTACCTGCGGGAAATCAGGACCAATAGTATTGACGAATACCAAGTCGGCCAGGAACTGAAGTGTGACCTCTTCACCTTGGGCCAATTGGTGGACGTGGTCGGAACCAGTAAGGGCAAGGGCTTCGCAGGCGCCATCAAGCGTCACAACTTCCACCGCGGACCCATGGGTCACGGTTCCAAGTACCACCGGCGTCCCGGCTCACTGGCGGCCAAAGGGCCCGCCCGCGTCTTCAAGGGGCGGAAACTGCCAGGACATATGGGTAATGAACGGGTAACCATTCAGAACCTCGAGGTCGTTAAGGTCGACCCTGAGCGTAATTTGCTGGCGATAAAGGGTGCCGTTCCGGGACCACGCGGCGGCTTGCTGCTGATCAAGGAAGCCCGCAAAGCCAGGTAGGAAGGAGGAGCGGTACATGCCCAAAGTAGCAGTATACAACGTTGAAGGCGATAATGTAGGTGAACTCGAGCTGAGTGATACCATCTTCGGCCAAGCGGTCAACCAGACCGTGATGCACGAGGTTGTGGTAATGCAGCTGGCCAACCGGCGCAGAGGCACCCACCAAACCAAGACCAGGTCCGACGTCCGGGGCGGCGGGAGAAAGCCCTGGCGGCAGAAGGGAACCGGGCGTGCGCGTCACGGTACTATCCGTTCACCGATCTGGCGGGGCGGCGGTATCGTATTTGGCCCGCATCCCAGAGACTACAGTTACTCAGTTCCGAAGAAGGTCCGAAGACTGGCCTTGAAGTCGGCGCTCTCGGCCAAATTGGAAGCAGGACAGATCCTGGTTCTGGATGAACTGCGCATCGACGAGCCTAAAACCCGTGAGATGGTTCGGATTCTCAACAACCTGAAGGCCGGCGAGGGTGCCCTGGTGGTAACGGCCGACAAGAGTTTCGGTGTGCAAAGGTCTTTGCGGAACATTCCCGGCGTCAAGTCTTTGGAATCCGCGCATCTGAACGTGCTCGACATCCTTGACCATCCGACCCTGGTGATTACCAAGGACGCCGTGGCCCAGGTCGAGGAGGTGCTGTCCAGATGAAGTTCGCACAGGATATTCTCATTAAGCCGATGATTACTGAAAAGTCTACCTCCCTGCTGGAAGGGAACAAGTACACCTTCCAGGTTGATCCCCGGTCGAATAAGAGCGAGATCAAGCGTGCAGTAGAGGAGCTCTTCAAGGTCAAGGTGCTTGATGTGCATACCCTCCGGGTCAAGGGAAAACTGAAGCGCCGCCGGAATGCGATCGGTCGGACCCCGGAAAAAAAGAAAGCAATTGTGACCTTGAAACCAGGCGATAAGATTGAAATTTTTGAAGGCGTTTAGCAAGGAGGGACCAGGATGCCAGTAAAAAAGTTTAAGCCTACCTCTCCGGGACGCCGCTTTGTTACGGTTTCGGACTTTAAGGAGATTACCACTGCAGAACCGGAGAAGTCCCTCACCGGCCCGATTAAGCGCAAGGGCGGCCGTAACAACAAGGGCCGACTCACCGTGCGTCATCAGGGTGGCGGGCACAGACGGCTGTACCGGATCATTGACTTTAAGCGCAACAAGGACAACATTCCGGCCAAGGTAGCCACGATCGAATACGATCCGAACCGTTCGGCGAACATTGCCCTCGTCTACTATGCCGACGGTGAGAAACGCTACATCGTTGCCCCGGTCGGCTTAAAGGTTGGCCAGGTGATCGTGTCTGGTCCGGAATCCGACATTAGGGTCGGCAACGCCCTCCCGATGCGGAACATTCCGGCCGGTCTCCTGATTCACAACGTCGAGCTTTATCCCGGACAGGGCGCCAAGATTGTCCGTTCGGCTGGTGGCTCGGCGCAGCTGATGGCGAAGGAAGGGGACTACGCCCACGTACGTCTCCCATCCGGTGAGGTAAGACTCTTCCAACAGGACTGCCGGGCGACCATCGGTCAGGTCGGTAACCTGGAGCACGAGAACATTACGATCGGTAAGGCAGGCCGTAACCGCTGGCTTGGCAAGCGGCCGACCGTCCGCGGTGTGGTAATGAACCCGGTCGACCACCCGCATGGCGGTGGTGAGGGCCGTTCACCCATCGGACGCGCACCGGTTACGCCCTGGGGTAAGCCCGCACTGGGTGCCAAGACCAGAAAGCGTAACAAGGCCAGCAACCGGCTGATCGTAAAACGTCGTAACAAGAGGTAAGAAAGGGGGGGTTTGCTGTGGGTCGGTCGATCAAAAAAGGACCGTACTGCAGTCCGAGGCTTTTGAAGCGTATCGAGGAAATGAACGCTAAAGGTGAGAAGCGGGTCCTCAAAACATGGTCCCGCCGGTCGACCATCTTCCCCCAGATGATCGGACACACCGTAGCTGTGTATGACGGTCGGAAGCATGTCCCCGTCTACATTTCCGAAGAGATGGTGGGACACAAGTTCGGTGAGTTTTCACCGACGCGCACTTTCCGGGGCCACGGTCATCATACCGAACGTTCCACCTCGTTGAAGTAAGGGGGTCACTTATATGGAAGCGAGAGCGATTGCCAAGTATGTACGGCTTTCTCCGCGCAAGGTCCGGCAGGTAGTGGATCTGATCCGCGGAAAAAATGTGGACGAAGCTCTGTCCGTACTACGGTTTACACCGAAGCGGGCGGCCGGCGTGGTCGCCAAGGTCGTTAAATCGGCGGCGGCCAACGCAGAGCACAACGATGATGCTGACCGGGATAGCCTGATCGTGGCCAAGGCCTACGTGGATCAGGGTCCCGTACTGAAGCGCTGGAAAGCCAGAGCCTATGGCCGGGCCAACCAACGCAAATCCAGGACCAGCCATATCACCGTTGTAGTCAGTGATGGAAAGGAGGGATAGGTAGTGGGTCAAAAAGTAGACCCGAGAGGTTTGAGACTCGGAATCGTGCGAGACTGGGACGCAAAATGGTTCGCGAACAAGAAGAACTTCTCCGACCTCCTTATCGAAGACGTTAAGCTTCGGGAATTTATCAAGAAGAAGCTCTACCCGGCCGGTATCGCCCGGGTACAGATCGAACGCACCGCCAACCGGGTTCGCATTGCGATTCATACCGCGAAGCCTGGTATCGTCATCGGACGCGGCGGTACCGAGGTCGAGGCGCTGCGCAAGACCCTCGAGAAGATGAGCGGCCGGCAGGTTAGCATCAATATCGTGGAGATCAAGGCACCGGAGCTTGATGCCCAGTTGGTGGCGGAAAACGTAGCTGCCCAGCTGGTGCGGCGTATTGCCTTTCGGCGGGCCATGAAACAGGCAGTCGGCCGTTCCATGAAGATGGGCGCGAAGGGGATCCGCATTGCCGTGTCCGGACGCCTGGGCGGGGCCGAGATTGCCCGCTCGGAATGGTATAGCGAGGGGAAGGTACCTCTGCATACCTTAAGAGCCGATATTGATTACGGTTTTGCCGAGGCAAAGACCACATACGGTAAGATTGGTATCAAGGTGTGGATCTATCGGGGCGAGGTATTGCCCTTAAAGGCGCGACAAGGAGGCAAATAACTGATGTTAATGCCGAAAAGGGTTAAGTTTAGAAGACAGCACCGGCCCAGCTTGGCTGGAAAGTCCAAGGCCGGAACGAAAATCGAATACGGCGAGCTTGCTCTGCAGGCCCTTGACGCCGTGTGGATCACCAGCAGGCAGATTGAAGCGGCCCGTATCGCGATGACCAGGCACGTGAAGCGCGGCGGTCAGGTGTGGATTCGGATTTTCCCGGATCGTCCGATCACCCAGAAACCGGCCGAGACTCGTATGGGCAGCGGCAAGGGCGCCCCGGAGTACTGGGTATCCGTGGTTAAACCGGGCCGGATTTTATTTGAATTGGCGGGAGTGCCCGAGGACATCGGCCGCGAAGCACTGCGGCTAGCCTCTCACAAACTGCCTTGTAGAACCAAGATCGTGAAACGCGAGGAAGCAGGTGAGGCCGGTGATAGTTAAGGAATTGCGTGACATGACGGATACGGAGCTCAAAAAGAAGCTGGTCGATACCAAGGATGAACTCTTCAGACTCCGTTTTCAGATGGCTACCGGACAATTGGATAACCCGATGAAACTGAAAGAAGTCCGGCGTGGTATTGCCCGGGTGCAGACGATCATTCGGGAGCGGGAACTGGGCATTAAACACGCTTAAGGAGGTAGGACGGTGGAAGAACGCTCACTGCGGAAAACGCGAAACGGCACCGTCGTAAGTGACAAGATGGACCGGACGGTAGTGGTAGCGGTCGAAACCCTAGGTCAGCACAAGCTGTACGGCCGCACCGTCCGTCGCACTAAGAAGTTCATGGCGCACGACGACGAGAATCAGTGCCGTATGGGCGATAAGGTGAAGATTATGGAAACCCGTCCGTTGTCCCGGCATAAGCGCTGGCGGGTCACGGAAATATTGGAGCGGTCGCCGCGATAGTTAAGGAGGTGTAGGCCTTGATTCAAGTAGAAACCAGGTTAAACGGGGCTGATAACACCGGGGCCAAAAAACTGCTTTGCATCCGCATTCTTGGTGGCTCCTTCCGGCGCTACGCTTCCGTTGGTGACATTATTGTATGCTCCGTGAAGGAAGCGGCACCCGGGGGTGTGGTCAAGAAGGGTGAAGTGGTCAAGGCTGTAGTAGTCCGGACCAAGAAGGAAATCCGTCGTCCCGACGGGTCGCACATCAAGTTTGATGAAAACGCGGCCGTGATCATCAAGGACGACAAGACTCCCAAAGGAACCAGAATATTCGGCCCAGTGGCCCGCGAGCTTCGGGACAGCGACTTTATGAAGATTGTCTCCCTGGCCCCGGAAGTGCTCTAGTACGTGGTCACAAGGAGGTAAACGCAAGTGGCAAAGGTAAACGTCAAGACCGGTGACCAGGTAGTGGTTATCACCGGTAAGGATGCCGGAAAAAAGGGCAAGGTGATCGAGGTTTTCCCGAGCACCAACCGGGTGATCATCGAGGGTATCAATGTCGTGAAGCGGCACAGCCGCCCGACCCGTAAGCTGCCCCAGGGCGGGATTCAGGAAAAGGAGGCACCCCTGCACAGCTCCAACGTGATGCTGCTGTGCAACAAGTGCCATAAGCCCACCCGTGTCTCCCGCCGGGTTCTGGACGATGGTAGCAGGGTTCGTGCATGTAAAAAGTGTAAGGAGATCCTTGGTTAGAGCCTTGCAAACTGCCATCGAGGCTTTAGAAAGGGGGCTTGAAAGACAAGTGCCTGGGATTAAAGAAAAGTACACCGAAGAAGTAGTACCGGCCCTGATGAAGAAGTTTGAATACAAGAGTCCGATGCAGGTGCCGAAGCTCGAGAAAATAGTCGTGAACGTAGGTATGGGCGAAGCGATTCAGAACGGCAAAGCCATCGATGCGGCCATAAATGACATCCGGACGATTACCGGACAGCAGCCGGTCATTAACAGGGCCAAGAAGTCGGTCGCAGCCTTTAAACTGCGTGAAGGGATGCAGATCGGGATCAAGGTCACCCTGCGCGGGAGCCGGATGTATGACTTCTTTGATCGTCTGATCGGTGTGGCCCTACCGCGAGTGCGAGACTTCCGGGGCATCTCGGCAAAATCGTTTGACGGACGCGGAAACTACACCATGGGTATCAAGGAGCAGCTGATCTTTCCGGAGATCAACTACGATAAGATCGACAAGGTGCGTGGAATGGACATCACGTTTGTAACCACCGCCAAGACCGATGAAGAGGCCCGTGAATTCTTGAAATTGATGGGAGTGCCCTTCCAAGCCCATTAAAGGAGGGTCGATAATGGCGAAAAAATCCATGATTGCTAAGGCCCAGCGGGAACCGGCATTTGCAGTAAGAAGCTATAACCGCTGCAAACTATGCGGCCGCCCTCGGGCATACATGCGCAAGTTTGGCATCTGCCGGATCTGCTTCCGTACCCTTAGTTACAAAGGTCAGATTCCGGGAGTGCGTAAAGCCAGCTGGTAAAGGAGGTAATGGCCAATGATGACTGATCCGATTGCGGATTATTTGACACGCATCCGCAATGCCAATACCGTTTACCACCAGTCCACCCAGATTCCCGCGTCGAGGCTCAAGAGGGACATCAGTTCGATCTTGAAGGAAGAGGGCTTCATCCGGGATTACGAGGTCATTGAGGATGGTAAACAAGGTGTGATCCGTGTTTTCATGAAGTACGGTGCTAACAAGGAAAAGGTAATTACCGGTTTAAGGCGGATTTCCAAGCCCGGTCTCCGGGTTTACGCCAATAAGGACCAGGTGCCCCGGGTGCTGGGCGGACTTGGCATTGCCATCCTGTCCACATCACAGGGCATTATGACTGACAAAAAGGCCCGTCGGCTGAATATCGGCGGCGAAGTACTCTGCTACATCTGGTAGGTGCTTACCGGGAGGTGAAGAAATGTCACGTATAGGGAGAATGCCGATTTCGATACCCAATGGGGTTGAAGTCGCGGTGGACGGCAGTACCGTTCAGGTCAAGGGACCTAAAGGTGAACTCAAGCGTGAGGTCCCAGCCGATATGGAACTGGTCATCGACAACGGAATCCTGAGCGTCGGGCGTCCGAGCGATGCGCCGGTACACCGTAGCATGCACGGCCTGACCCGGAGCCTGGTGGCCAATATGGTCCAGGGGGTGTCCGGTGGCTTTGAAAAGAAGCTGGAGCTGACCGGTGTCGGCTACAAGGCCTCGATGCAGGGAACCAAGCTGGTTTTAGCGGTGGGTTACTCTCATCTGGTGGAGATGGAGCCGCCCGCCGGGATTACGATTGAAGTGCCGGCACCGAACAGGATCACGGTCAAGGGTATAGACAAGGAACTGGTCGGCGCGATTTCCGCCAACATCCGGTCTGTGCGCCCTCCTGAGCCTTACAAAGGCAAAGGCATCCGCTATGAGGGCGAATATATTCGCCGTAAGGCCGGTAAGGCCGGGATCAAAAGGTAAGTAAAGGGGGCAAAGGGACGTGACCATCAGGGCTACCCGCAGGGTAACACGTGAAAAGCGCCGGGGTCGGGTGCGCAACAAGATTTCCGGAACAGCTACATGCCCGCGACTGAACGTTTTTCGCAGTCTGAACAATATCTACGCCCAGGTCATTGACGATGAAACCGGAACAACACTGTGTTCCGTCTCCTCGATCTCACCGGAGTTGCGCGAGAAGCTGGCTTCGGGGAGTAATACAGAGGCCGCCAAGGCGGTAGGTGAACTGCTCGCCGAGAAGGCCAAGGAAAAGGGGATCACCAGTGTGGTGTTCGACCGAGCCGGATATCTCTACCACGGCCGCGTTAAGGCGGTGGCTGAAGGGGCCCGCGCTGGCGGACTGAAGTTTTAGAGTAACGCCAGGAACACTTCGAGAGCGAAGGGGGGAATTATGTGGCTACCAAGATAGACGCCTCCAAGATGGAACTTAGTGAGAAGGTTGTCTTCATCAACCGTTGCGCCAAGGTTGTTAAGGGCGGCAGGCGGTTTAGCTTCTCCGCACTGGTCGTCGTCGGTGACGGTGACGGACACGTGGGTTACGGAACTGGAAAAGCAACCGAAGTTCCTGAGGCCATCCGAAAAGGAATTGAGGACGCGAAGAAGAACCTAATCAAGGTGCCCATGGTGGGAACTACCATTCCACATCAGATTACCGGCCGCTTTGGTGCCGGACGGGTACTGCTCAGGCCAGCTGCACCCGGTACCGGTGTGATCGCTGGGGGTCCGGTGCGGGCCATTCTGGAGCTGGCCGGGGTTAAGGATATCCTGACCAAGTCTTTAGGGTCGAACAACGCCAACAATATGGTGCGGGCGACCATTCAAGGGATCACGGAACTGAAGACGGTCGAACAGGTGGCTCGTCTGCGGGGCAAGGACGTTAAGGAATTCAAGATAAGGGGATAAGGCTGTGACCAAATTCAAGCTAACTCTCGTAAGAAGCCCCATCGGCAGACCGGAAAAGCAGCGGTTCACGGTGCAGGCCTTGGGCTTGACCAAGATGAATAAGACGGTGATCAAGGAAGATTCACCTCAGATCAGAGGGATGATCGACAAGGTCAGACATCTCCTGAAAGTGGAAGAGGTATAAGGAGGTGTACGCGTGAAATTGCACGATTTGAAACCGGCCCCGGGATCACGGACCAAGCCCAAACGCAAAGGGCAGGGCATCGGTACCGGGAACGGAAAAACGGCCGGTCGGGGTCATAATGGCCAGAACTCCCGTTCGGGCGGTGGCGTTCGGCGTGGCTTTGAAGGCGGCCAGATGCCGATTTTTCGTCGGTTGCCGAAGAAGGGCTTTAGCAACGCCATGTTCAAGAAATTAGTGGCTACCCTTAATGTTGACGAACTGAACCGATTCGAGGACGGCACTGTGGTCACCCCCGAACTACTGATTGAGACCGGCCTGGTCAAGAAGCCGGGTGACGGGATTAAAATCCTGGGAGACGGGGTACTTAAGAGGAACCTCACCGTTCAGGTGAACGCCTTTTCCAAGACGGCTGCCGAGAAAATCACCGCCGCTGGTGGAAAGGCTGAGGTGATATAATTGCAGTTTCTGGACACGCTTCAGAATGCGCTGAAGGTTACGGAACTTAGGAACAAGCTGCTCTTCACCGTGGGAATGCTGTTAATCTTCCGGATCGGCGCTCATATTCCGACTCCCGGAGTACGTCCCGAGGCGATGGCTGACCTGATTGCGAGCGGTGCCCTGTTCGGCTTCTTCGACGTAATCTCGGGCGGCGCTTTCAAGAACTTTTCGATCTTCGCCATGGGCATCATCCCGTACATTAACGCGTCGATCATTATGCAGCTCCTGACCGTTGTCGTGCCCAGACTCGAGCGACTGGCCAAAGAAGGGGAAGAGGGACGAAAGAAGATTCTGCAGTACACCCGCTACGGAACGGCGATTCTGGCCTTTATGCAGGCGATCGGCATGTCCGTGGCGATTCAGGGCTCTCTGGTCAGCCCCTCCGTCATCAACTACCTATTCGTGGCGCTCATCCTGACCGCCGGAACGGTGTTCCTGATGTGGCTAGGCGAACAGATCACGGAAAAGGGCATCGGTAACGGGATCTCGCTAATCATCTTTGCGGGTATCGTCTCCCGGATACCGGAAGGCGTATCCCGGACCATCGAGTACCTGCAGGTCGGTACGATCAACATTTTAAGCGTTATCGGCCTGATTATGATTGGCTTACTGGTGATTGCAGCAATCGTAACCATCCACGAGGGTCAGCGTCGCATTCCGGTACAGTATGCGAAACGGGTTATCGGTCGCCGGGTATACGGCGGTCAGAGCACCCACCTGCCGCTAAAGGTAAACCAGGCGGGCGTGATTCCGGTCATCTTCGCTTCGTCGATGCTGATCTTTCCGGAGCAGTTGGCACGCTGGTTCACCGGTAATGTGGTAGCCGACTTTTTCGTATCCTGGTTTTACTGGGGATCATTTGCCCATACACTGACCTACGTGCTGTTGATTATCGGCTTTACCTATTTCTACACGGCGATTATTATGAATCCCGTGGATATGGCCGAGAACATCAAGAAGTACGGCGGATTCATCCCCGGATTAAGGCCCGGCCGGCCGACGGCGGAGTACATCAGTAAGGTCATGTCCCGGATCACACTGGCCGGTGCTGTGTTCTTGGCGGCGATCGCGATCCTGCCGAACTACGTCTTGATGGCTACCCAGATTCCAAACGTATACTTCGGCGGTACGGCCCTCTTAATCGTAGTCGGCGTGGCGCTGGATACCATGAAACAGGTAGAGTCGCACCTCCTGATGCGGAGCTACCAAGGCTTCATTAAGTAGAGCAGGAGTAAGATGATCACCAAGAAATCAACCCGTGAACTGAATTATATGCGTGATGCCGGGCGCGTGGTCGCCGGAACCTTTGCCGAACTCGAGGTCGCGATCAAGCCGGGCGTTACCACCAAGGAACTGGATACCATTGCCGAGGACTTCATTGTCCGGCAGGGTGCTAGGCCTGCGTTTAAAGGACTGTATGGTTTTCCGGCCAGTATCTGCGCCTCGCTGAACGAGGAAGTCGTACACGGCACCCCCGGTTTAAGAAGGCTGCAAAGTGGAGATATTATCGGTATTGACATTGGGGCGGAAATAAATGGCTATTTTGGAGATAGTGCGGTTACTTTTCCTGTAGGTACCATACAAGACAAGGATTTGGAATTAATCCGGGTTACCGAGGAAGCCCTTTTCACCGGAATCGACCAGGCTGTGGCCGGCAATCGACTTACGGACATCTCGCACCACATCCAGAAATACGTTGAAGAGCACGGGTTCTCGATCGTACGGGACTATGTGGGACACGGTATCGGGAGCAAGATGCACGAGGAGCCGCAGGTGCCCAACTTTGGCCCGCCGGGACGCGGGGCGAGGTTGGAACCCGGGATGACGCTGGCCATCGAGCCGATGGTGAACATGGGCACAAATGAGGTAATGACTCTGCCGGACAACTGGACAGTAGTGACCCGGGACGGTAAGCTGTCTGCCCACTTTGAACACACCATCGCCATTACCAGGGGCAAGGCGGAAGTCTTGACCCGGCTTTAGGCGGGAGGTTAAGATTGAATGGGCTCGGCTGGGATTGAGGCCGGTACCGTAGTCAGTTCTAAGGCTGGCCGGGACCGGGGACAGTATTACCTGGTAGTTGGGAGTCTGAACAACTCGATGGTGCTTGTCGCCGACGGTGTCCGGCGTCAGACGGTCAAACCGAAGAAGAAGAATGTTAAGCATTTGCGGATTCATTCCAAACCAGTGGCGGAAATCAGCGAGAAGCTGGCAGGTGGACGCCGGGTTTCCGACCTTAAAGTTCGTGAGTTGCTACGGGTGTTTGTGGAGAAGGAGGTTTGTGAGTGAAGCAGGATGTCATTGAGGTTGAGGGAAAGGTGATCGAACCCTTACCCAATGCGATGTTCCGTGTGGAATTACCCAACGGCCACAAGGTACTGGCGCACGTCTCCGGGAAGATACGCATGCACTTTATCCGCATCCTGCCTGGGGATCGGGTCATGGTTGAATTGTCTCCCTATGACCTAACGCGAGGCAGGATCGTCTACCGTTATAAGTAAGGATCTGAGGGGGCATTCAGGTGAAGGTTAACCCGTCTGTAAAGGCGATCTGTGAGAAATGCAAGGTTATCAAGCGCAAGGGAGTCATTATGGTGATCTGTAAGAATCCCAAGCACAAGCAGAGACAAGGATAGGGGGTGTAGGTGTTTGGCAAGAATTGCCGGGGTTGATTTACCCAGGGAGAAGCGGGTTGAGATTGCACTTACCTATATTTACGGTGTCGGACGTCCTTCGGCACTGAAGATTTTAGCGGACGCCGGAGTGAATCCGGATACCCGAGTCCGTGATTTGAGCGAAGATGAACTCGCCCGACTGAGGGATTTTATCGACAAAGAGCTCAAGGTAGAGGGCGACCTGCGTCGCGAAATTTCGCTTAATATCAAGAGGCTGATTGAAATCGGCGCCTACCGGGGACTGCGCCACAGACGCGGCATGCCGGTTCGTGGCCAGCGCACCAAGACCAACGCGCGAACCCGTAAGGGTCCGAAGAAGACCGTTGGCGTGCGTCGCAAGAAATAAGGAGGTCAACAGATGGCGCGTCGTGTCAGAACCAAGAAGAAGGAACGTAAGAACATTGAAACGGGCGTGGCTCATATCCGGTCTACCTTTAACAACACCATGATTACCATTGCGGATACCCACGGCAATGCTATATCCTGGTCCAGTTCCGGAACGGTAGGCTTCAAGGGCTCCCGCAAGAGCACCCCGTTTGCTGCGCAGCTGGCCGCCGAGAAAGCGGCGAAGGTGGCGATGGAGCACGGGATGAAGGAAGTCTCAGTGATGGTTAAAGGCCCGGGTGCAGGCCGTGAAGCGGCGATCCGTTCGCTGCAGGCCACCGGACTTGAGGTCAGTATGATCAAAGACGTCACGCCGATTCCGCATAACGGGTGCCGGCCCCCCAAACGCCGGCGTGTATAGGAGGTAGAAGACATGGCAAGGTACACAGGAGCGCGGTGCCGTCTCTGCCGCCGGGAGGGAACAAAACTCTATCTGAAGGGCGACAAGTGCTTTAGCCCACGCTGCACCGTCGACCGTCGTCCCACCCCGCCCGGGCAGGTCACCCGCGGTCGCCGCAAGGTGACGGAGTACGGTATCCAGCTGCGCGAGAAACAGAAAATGCGTCGTTTCTACGGGATCCTGGAAGCCCAGTTCCGTAACTACTACCATAAGGCCGCCACGCAGCCCGGCGTAACCGGTGACAATCTGCTGCGGCTTTTGGAGCGGCGCCTCGACAACGTGATTTACCGGCTCGGCCTGGGAGCGTCCAGAGCGGAGGCCCGGCAGTTGATCCGTCACGGCCATTTCACTGTTAACGGACGCAAGGTCAACATCCCGTCCTACCAGGTTCGGGTTGATGAGGTCATCGCTGTCCGGGAGCGCTCAAAGGCCACCCCGCGCATCCAGGAACTGATTGAGCGGGCTGGAGACAGCACTCCAGTGGCTTGGTTGGAGTATGATGCCGACAAGGTTCAGGGCAAGGTTGTCAGCTATCCGGAAAGAGAGCAGATCGATATCCCGGTCAAGGAACAGCTGGTTATCGAAATGTACTCCAGATAGGCGACTCCTTACTATTGAGGAGGTTCTCGATGCTTGAGATCGAAAAGCCCAAGATAGAGTGTGTGGAAATGAGTCCGGAAGACAATTTCGGACGCTTTGTCGTGGAGCCGCTAGAGCGCGGCTACGGCATTACCCTGGGTAACTCCCTGCGGCGGGTCCTGTTGGCTTCACTGCCCGGAACCGCCATCACCGCGATCAAGATCGAAGGTGTATTGCACGAGTTCTCGACTATGCCCGGCATTCGGGAAGATTTGACCGAAATCATTCTTAACCTTAAGAGCTTGCGTCTGAAGATGTACACTGACGAAGAGAAGATCATCCGGATCGAGACCGAAAAAGAAGGCCCGATCACCGCGGGCGACATCATCGCCGACTCGGACGTGGAGATTCTCAATCCGGAGCTGTATATCGCAACGCTGGGCAAGGGTGGCCGGATATTCGCCGAGTTGACCGTGGGCAAGGGACGCGGTTACGTGGCGGCTGAGAAGAACAAGCGGGGCAACCACATCATCGGGGTTATCCCGATCGATTCCATATTCACTCCGGTGACCAAGGTCAACTTCCATATTGACAAGACCAGGGTTGGCCAGGACACCAACTTTGACAAACTGGTGCTTGAGGTCTGGACCGACGGCAGCATCCGACCGGACGAAGCCGTCAGCCTCGCGGCGCGGATTATCATCGAACACCTGCGCTTGTTTGTGGGGCTGACCGAATCAGTTAACAACGTCGAAATCATGGTAGAAAAGGAAGAAGAGAAGAAGAACAAGCTTCTCGAAATGCCGATCGAGGAACTGGACCTTTCGGTCCGATCTTACAACTGCCTGAAACGGGCCGGGATCAACACCGTAGAGGAACTCATCCAGCGCAACGAAGAGGAAATGATGAAGGTTCGTAATCTCGGGAAGAAGTCGCTGGAAGAAGTGGTCCGGAAGCTGAACGAGCTCGGCCTCGATCTACGCCAGGACGAGGAATAAGGAGTGTTATATCATGGGCGGCTATAGAAGGCTAGGCCTGCGTGCCGATCATCGCAAGGCCATGCTTCGCAATATGGTTACTTCCTTGTTTAAGGAAGAACGCATCACTACAACCGAAACCCGGGCCAAGGAAGTCCGCAGCATCGCCGAGAAGATGGTCACCGTGGCCAAGCAGAACGACCTTGCGGCCAGGCGTCAGGTGCTGGAGTATGTCTTTGAAGAGGCCATCGTCCGTAAGCTCTTCGACGACATCGCCCCGAAGTACAAGGAACGTCCCGGCGGCTACACCCGGATCATCAAAACCGGCGTCCGCAGAGGCGACGCGGCACCCATGGCCATCCTGGAACTCGTCTAGGAGAAAACGGGGACTGTACCCTAGCCTGGATAGAGTCCATGAGTGTTGTTGCAGTTGACAAGGGTTTGCATGAAAAGGGGGACTATCCCCTTTTTCCTGTGCTACCCAGGGAGCGGTCCCGTGCGCAAGATTAAACTAACCGTGGCCTACGAAGGCACGGCATATTGCGGGTTTCAAAAACAAAGCGGATCCGGACTGCCCACCATCCAGGATGCGCTAGAGACAGCCCTTAGCAACCTGGCTAAGGCAGAAGTACCGGTCACCGGTGCCGGGCGCACCGACGCGGGCGTACACGCCCTCGCCCAGGTCGTGCACTTCACGACGGGTGAGTGGGCCATCCCAACCGACAAGATCGCACCGGCTCTGAACTCCAGACTGCCGGACGACATCGTCGCCGTGGGGGCCGAGGAAGTGGCGCCCGATTTTCATGCCCGCTACAATGCCGTTGCCAAAACCTACGTCTACAGCATCTACAACCGGAAGACACCCTCACCCTTCCGCCGTCTATACACCTGTCACGTTCCGTGGCCGCTCGATACCGAGGCTATGCGCCAGGCGGCCAAGTATCTGGTAGGTCAGCACGACTTTAGCTCCTTCCAGGCCTCTGGAAGACCCGTCAAGTCCGCTATCCGTACCATCTTCGGAGTCGATATCGGCACGGACGGATCACTAATCCGCATCACCGTTCGCGGTAACGGCTTCCTCTACCAAATGGTCCGCATCATTTCCGGAACCCTGATCGAAGTAGGCCGCGGCAAACTATCTCCCGACGACCTGCCCAATATCATCGAAGCCAAAAACCGCACCCGCGCCGGCGAAACCGCCCCCCCCCAAGGCCTCCGCCTAGAAAAGGTAGAGTACTAGGAGCCAGAAAAGGGGACAGGCTACTTTTTCACGCAGGGTGGCCAGTGTTTCAGCATTAGTGTTAGTTTCCCTTGAGTAGACAAGGCATTAGTATTACCGAAGAGAAAAAGTTGCCTGTCCCCTTTTCTGGCGTGCACTGCGCACCAACCGTTGCCTAAGCACAGCTAAACACCTATACTAGGTACTAACCCCTGTTACCCAAAGGAGGTGACCCTGAGTGTCAATCAAAACCGTATGCCAGAACAAAAAAGCCTTTCACGACTACCACATCCTCGAAACCCACGAGGCCGGGATGGCGCTCAAGGGCACCGAGGTTAAATCCCTGCGCGCCGGCAAAGGAAACCTCCGGGACAGCTTCGCCCGCGTCGAAGGCGGCGAACTCTGGCTGGAGAACTTCCATATCGGTCACTACGAACAGGGCAACATATACAACCATGAGCCCAGGCGCTCCCGCAAACTCCTAATGCACAAGATCGAGATAATGCGCCTATTTGGAAAGAGCCGCGAAAAGGGTCTGGCGATCATCCCGCTCAAGGTTTACTTCAAGGACGGACGGGCAAAAGTAGAGATAGCGCTGGCCAAGGGCAAAAAGCAATACGACAAGCGCGAAGACATCGCCAAACGCGACGCCCAGAGAGAAATGGATCGGATCGCCCGCGGCAAAGCCTAGCATGAGGCAGTGCAGCAAGTCCACTTATTGGAAAGACAATTGTAGTATCTCATTGGTTATGATATAATGACAGTAACCCCACGTAGGGGTTCTTCTAACTGAATATGGGGGCGACATGGTTTCGACGGGGGAACTAGATGGCATGAGGAGCGAGCCGGGGTTGCTGCTAGCCCGTAAAACGGTGGCAAAGGCTTAACTGCCGACAAACACGAATACGCTCTGGCTGCCTAGGTAGCCAGCATCCTGCCTGCTTCAGCCTGCGTAGCAGGGTCAGGGTGTCATTTAGTGGGCTTACCTAACAGCTGACGCCCGTAAGCTGACAGGGAAATTTAACGGGATAGCTCCAGCGGAGCCTGGCAATGGGCGCCAAACGGAGCGAAATCTAAATCACTGCCTACGCTCGTAGCTGGCCTCATGTGGTCGTTCTTTCGGACGGTGGGTTCGACTCCCCCCGCCTCCACCAATAAACTAAACGCCTTAGGGCGTTTTTTTTATATTTGGGAACTCACCAGTTCACCCTTAAACGAATTGAGCCAATGGGAATTATCTTAGTAATTGGCAGGAATAAGGAAAACGGTGGGGAATTATCTCGGAATCTAGGATTATTTTGTCAGAACTCGGATGGCTCCAACTTCTTTGAGCCCAAATACGCGACATCGCCGTGCGGGCGAACACGGATCAAACCAGCCCGGCGCTGGACAAGCGACCAATTGGGCGAGCAGCGGCTCAAGGTGGACGTGCGCTACCTGACAGTCTACGGGGGAAGCTTAGCGATAACGACCCTGCTCCCGAAAAAGAGCAGGTTTTTGTTGTCCCCACCCTGAAGGATTCACAACCCCGGCTCCAGAAGTACTTCTGGCAGATTCACCTACTGTTCCAAAAAGGGGGTTTTGCCCGTGAAGCGCAAGCGGGTCCTGGTCATCGGCCACCGCTCTCCGGACAGCGACAGTGTCTATGCCGCCATCGGCTACGCCTACTTCAAGAACATCCTGGACGACTCGCAGCTGTACGTGCCGTGTGCCGCCGGCCCGTTGAACCAGGAAACCACCTATATCCTGGAACGTTTCGGCCTGGAACCCCCGGTGCGGGTCGAGAGTGTCGCGGCCACGGTCGCCGACATGGACCTGAACCGGCCGATCTCCATCTCGCCCCGGGACTCCATCCTCGACGCCGCCAACCTCATCAAGGAGAAGCGCATCCGGAGCCTGCCGGTGGTGGACGAGGACGGCCGGTTGCTGGGGATCGTGGACACGCTGCACCTGGCGGTGTTCTTCGCGGAGCGGCTCGACATCGAGGGGCTTTCGGTCAGTCCGGTGCAACTGCACCTCCTGATTTCCGCCCTGCAGGGGAAGGTGCTGGCGAATACCGGCCGCGTGACCACGCTCGGGGGGGACGTGTTCGTGGCCGCCTCCCAGAAGGTCAGCACGCTGAACCGGATGAAGAAGGGTGACATCGCCATCCTGGGGGACCGGACGGACATCCAGAAGGACCTCATCAAGGGCGGGTGCGCCGCCCTGATCGTCACCGGGGACCATGCCGTGAGCGAGGAGGTCCTCGAGTTGGCCCGGCGCCACCAGGTGCTGGTGATCAGCTCCCCCTACCGCACCTTCGCCACGGCCCAGTTGGTGAACCTCTGCCGGCCGGTGTCTTACATCATGTCGTCCAACGTGCCGGTGGCCGGGTTACACACCACCATCAGCGAGGTCAAGCGGCAGATCGTGGAGTCGGACTGCCGCTGCGCCATGGTGGTGGACGAGGACGACCGGCTGATCGGGATCATCACCCGGAGCGACCTTTTAGACCCCGTTCAGAAGCAGGTGATCCTGGTGGACCACAACGAGATCTCCCAGGCCGTGGCCGACATCGAGCAGGCCGACATTCTGGAGATCATCGATCACCACCGCCTGGGGGACATCTCGACCATCAAGCCGATCACCGTCTACAACGAGCCCGTCGGGAGCACCTGCACCATCGTGGCCATGCAGCTTTGCCTGCACCAGGTGGAGGTCGCCCCGGAGATCGCGGGCGCGCTCCTCTCGGGCATCCTGTCGGACACCCTGCTCCTGACCCTTTCCACCACCACCGACAAGGACCACGTGATGGCGCACCGCCTGAGCGAGATGGCCGGGCTGAACCTGGCGGACTACGGCAAGGAACTCCTGGCGGTCAGCGTCACCGCCGAGGGCATCCCGGCCCAGGAGATCGTCACGCTGGATTTCAAGGAATACCACCTGGTGGGAAAGAAAATCGGGGTGAACCAGATCATGGTCCTTGACGACTCCGAAATCAAGGCCCGGGAAGCGGAAATCAAGCGGGAGATGGAGAAACTGTGCCGGGCCGGGGGGTATGACCTCCTGGTGCTTTTGATCACCAACCCGCTCTCCGGAAAAGGCGAGGAAATCTGGGTCGAGGGCGCTGACCGGGAAATCGTCGGCAAGGCCTTCGGGGTTAAGGTTGAAGACGGCAAATGCTTCGTCCCCCGGGTACTCTCCCGGAAGAAGGACTTCATCCCCCGGATCGCCACCGCCCTGCGGGAACGGTAGCGCAATCAGGCCGGCAATAGTCAAAAACAACCAACAAACTTTTAAGCTTCAGTAGCCGTGACTGGTGAGGCCCGCCAGCGTCTGTAGAGCTTTTCCACCTCTACCTTCTTCAACCGTGATATGATGGATTAAACAGCCATGTTCATTCGTACAGTCACCGTCAGGGGCGTACGTCACATGCACATCGTACATACCTATCGCCAGGGACACAAGACCAAACACCTTACCATCGTTACCCTGGGCCG
>JAHRFU010000026.1 GCA_019084485.1 Desulforudis sp.
GCCATTGAGGGGGTGGATCTGGGGGTTGGTACTCCCGGCCGGTATCTCCTCAAAGTGGTTTGCCGCTTCGATATTCCCGACCATATTGCGCAGCCCGCGCTGCCCCGCCAGGTTTTCAACGGCGTCCACCAGAGACTCACGGCCGGCAGTACCAACCACCAGATCCACGCCCTCAATGGCCGAGACTTCCTCACTGGCAACCTGGGCGTAACAGCCGGTGACCACCATAATGCTTTCCGGGTTGGTGCGGATCGCCCGGCGGATCATCTGGCGAGACTTACGGTCGCCAATATTGGTTACGGTGCAGGTGTTCACCACATAGACATCAGCCGACTCTTCAAAGGGCACGACCCGATAGCCCCGGTCAATGAACATCCCGGCCAGGGCCTGCGAGTCATACTGGTTTACTTTGCACCCGAGGGTGTGGAATGCTACTGTTTTCAAGAAGCCTCAACTTCCTTAGTCTGGATCGGGAAAGGGGGACAGGCAACTTTTTCTCTTCAGTATACTGATAACCTTGTCTACCTAAGGATAAGCAACACATGCTAAAACAACATAATCATCCTGCGTGAAAAAGTAGCCTGTCCCCGTTTCCTGCGCTAGGTGTCCCATTCGTATAGGACTAGGGCTGTGGCTAGGGGGCCGGCGGTCTCGGTGCGCAGGATGCGCGGGCCGAGGGTGACCCGGTGGGCTCCCCGGTCGGAGGCCATGCGGGCTTCATTCTCGGTGAATCCGCCTTCCGGCCCGATGAAGATGTACACTTCCGAAGCGGGCGGGTGACTGCGCAGCAGTGTCTTGAGCGAGTTTTCCCGTTCTTCTTCCCAGGGGAAAATGATAAACGCCTCGGGGTTGATGGAGTCGAGAGCTTCAGGCAGGGTCATTACCGGCAGGATCTTTGGGACTAACAGGCGGAAGGCCTGCTCGGCCGCAGACGCGGCAATCCGCTCCCAACGCTCCCGTTTCTTGTCCCACCGCTGCTCACGGGCTTGTACCACAGAGCGCTCTGAAGCGAGAGGGATGATCCGGGACACTCCGACTTCGGTCGCCTTCTGCACCACATAGTCCATCTTGTCGCCCTTGGGTAGACCCTGCACTAGGGTGATCGATACCTCCGGCTCCCCGTTCGCCTCGGCCATCCCGGTGATCGCCGCTGTGAACCCGTCCCGGACAAGTTCCCGGATCACGGCCCGGTAGGCTCCGCCCTGACCGTCGAGCACCACCAGTTCCGCACCTGCCCCCATGCGCAGCACACGGGTGATGTGCCGGGCAACTTCCCCGCCCACGTGGACGGTCTCCCGGCCGTTCCAGTCCTCAGGTCTGACAAATATACGCGGCACCCTCACCGTTTAGCCCCCACGATCGCGACCCAGTTGTCGACGTTTACCAGATCGACCTGTTCAAAGCCTTCCCGTTCCATGGCTTCGAAAACATCCGGCGATTTCGGGGCGCTGATGCCTCCGGCGATGAGCAACCCGCCCGGGGCCAGCCTGGCGTTGGCCATCGGCAACAGCCGGATTACAACCTCGGCCAGGATATTGGCGACAATGATGTCGGCCGGGCCGTCAACCTGATCGAGGAGATCCCCCAGCCCGACCTTGATCCGATGCTCCAGGCCGTTCTGGGTGATGTTTTCGCGGGCTACACGCACGGCCATCGGGTCTTCGTCCACGGCGTAGACCTCGGCGGCTCCAAGGCGCGATGCCGTTATGGCCAGTATCCCGGAGCCGGTTCCGACATCGTAGACCCGCACCCCGGGGCGTAGGTATTTCTCCAAAAAGACCATACAGGTCGCGGTGGTCGGATGGGTGCCGCAACCGAAGGCCATCCCCGGATCGAGTTCGATGACCAGGTCATCAGGCTCAGTCTTGACCTGTTCCCAGCTGGGCTTGACGACCAGACGTCGGCCGACCCGAAAAGGCTTATATCCTTCGCGCCAGGAAACGGCCCAGTCCTCGTTTTCAATGTCACCGAGTTCAAGTTCTACCGGAGCGCCGAGCACAGCAGCTACCCGCTGGCGGATGGTCTCAATGATCTGTTGGTAGTCACCTTCCTGCGCCAGGTAACCCTTGATGTACAGGTTCGCAGAATACGAAGAAGCGGGTTCGTCCGTCTGGACGCCGCTCCCCGCTTCAAAAAACACATTACTCACGGCATCGGCGTGCTCAACAGGCACCTGGACACCGATTGTAGTCCACCGCACAGACGATCACTCTTTTCTCTATGAATGAGTCACTTTATACTCCGTATAAGACTGTCTGGGCACCATCATTAATCGAAAAGGGATAGATATTTCTTAATACGACCGATGTCTATCCGATAATTTGGTCCTTAACCTTCTTGACCTTGCCTAAAAAGCCCTTGTCTTCCTTCTTGCCCCGCTCCACACCGGCCACCTTCTTGCCCATCACCGCCTGGTCAAAGGCACGCAGGAGTTCCTTCTGCTGCTCGTTGAGCTTGGTCGGCGTGACGACGGTCACCCGCACCATTTGGTCACCCCGGCCGCGACCGTTGAGGTACGGGACGCCCCGCCCGCGCATCCGGAATACCGTATCCGTTTGGGTGCTGTCCGGAATCTTGATACTGGCCTTGCCTTCCAGAGTCGGAACCTCGACCTCGGCACCAAGGGCGGCCTGCACGAAGGTAATCGGCAGTTCCATGATCACATTGTTGCCTTCCCGCTCAAAAACCTCGTGGTCCCTGACTGAAATGTACACATACAGGTCTCCCGGCGGGCCTCCCCGCGTTCCAGGCTCACCCTCTCCGACGAGCCGCAGGCGGAAATCATTGTCCACTCCGGCAGGCACCTTTACAGTCACGTCACGCATCCGGCGGATCCGCCCCGCACCGCGGCATTCGGGACAAGGCTTTTCGATAACGCTGCCCTGCCCCCGGCAACGGTCACAGACCCTGGTCTGGATAATTCGGCCAAACGGTGTGGACTGGGCATATTTGACCTGGCCCTGCCCCCGGCACTGCTCACAGGTGACGGGGGAGGTTCCCGGTGCCGCACCGGAGCCGTCACACTCCTCACAGTTTTCGTTGCGCGGGATACGGATCACATTTTCAACGCCGAATACGGCCTCGTTAAACTCCAGTTCCATGTTGTAGCGCTGGTCTTGACCGCGCTCCGGGCTGTAATGACCACGCCCACCGCCGCCAAAGAACATCTCGAAAAGATCGCCAAAACCACCAACATCGAATCCGGCACTCCGAAAATCGAAATCGCCGAAGTCAAAGCCCTGGCCGTTCTGGCCGGCGTGGCCGAAGCGGTCATACTGGGCGCGCCGGTTGGTATCGCTGAGCACGGCGTAGGCTTCGGCTACTTCCTTGAACTTGTCGGCGGCGTTGGGGTCTTCACGGCTGGCGTCGGGGTGGTGCTTACGCGCCATGGCACGGTAGCCCTTCTTTATCTCTTCGGCAGAGGCGTCCCGAGACACTCCGAGAACCTCGTAGTAGTCCCGCTTGCTCATTAACAAATCACCTTATCCATATTATGAAGTATGCAGGGGAGGCGCGCCTCCCCTGCTACATTCTACTTTACTTCGAAATCGGCGTCCACCGTTTTGTCCTTGTTTTCCGGGCCTGCGTCCGCATCTCCGGCCGGTTCCTCGGGTCCAGGCTGCCCCTGCTCCCCTTGAGCCTGCTGGGCCTGCTGCTGGTACATCGCGATGGTGATGGCATGGAGGGGCTTGTTCATTTCTTCGCTCTTCTGTTTGATCTTTTCAAAGTCATCGCCCTTGAGCGCCTCCTGCAACTCCTCCATCGCCGTCTCCAGTTCCTGCACCTGGCCAGGATCAGCCTTCTCACGGAACTCGCGCAGTGTCTTCTCGGCCTGATAGAGCGCCGCGTCCGCACTGTTGCGGGTCTCGACCTGTTCCTTTAGCTTCCGGTCTTCCTCAGCGAACTTCTCGGCGTCCTTGATCAGCCGGTTGATCTCATCATCCTTCAGGCCGGTGGAATCGGTAAGGGTAATGCTCTGGGCCTTCCCCGTACTCATATCCTTCGCGGAAACGTTCGCGATACCGTTCACGTCGATATCGAAGGTGACCTGGATCTGCGGGATGCCGCGCGGTGCCGGAGGAATGTCGGTCAGGTGGAAACGGCCCATCGAACGGTTGCCGGCCGCCATCTGACGCTCACCCTGCAGGACGTGCACCTCGACAGACGGCTGGTTATCGGCCGCTGTGGTGAAGATTTGGCTCTTCGAAGTGGGGATAGTGGTGTTCCGCTCGATGATCTTCGTGAACACCCCGCCCAGCGTCTCGATACCAAGAGAGAGCGGTGTAACGTCCAGAAGCACCACGTCGCTGACCTCACCGGCCAGTACGCCCGCCTGGATCGCGGCACCGAGGGCCACGCATTCGTCCGGGTTGATGCCCTTGTGGGGCTCTTTGCCGAAGAAGCGCTTCACAGTCTCCTGGACACTGGGCATCCGGGTGGCACCGCCCACCAGCAGGATCTTGTGGATGTTCTTCGGATCGAATCCGGCGTCGGACATCGCTTGGCGGGTCGGGCCCATGGTCATCTCGATCAGGTCGGAGGTCAATTCGTCGAACTTCGCCCGGGACAGGGTGATGTCCAAGTGCTTCGGCCCCTCAGCGTCAGCCGTGATAAAGGGCAGGTTAACGTTGGTGGTCAGCACCGAGGAAAGCTCGACCTTGGCCTTCTCGGCGGCTTCCTTCAGACGCTGCATGGCCATCTTGTCCTTACGCAGGTCAATGCCGCTGTCCCTCTTGAACTCGTCGGCCAACCAGTCCATCACGCGCTGGTCAAAGTCGTCACCGCCCAAGCGGTTGTTGCCGCTGGTCGCCTTGACCTCAAACACGCCCCCGCCCAGTTCCAGAATCGAAACGTCAAAGGTGCCGCCGCCCAAGTCAAAGACGAGGACGGTCTGGTCGTTATCCTTATCCAAACCATAGGCGAGCGCCGCCGCGGTGGGCTCGTTAATAATCCGCTGCACTTCCAGGCCGGCGATCTTCCCGGCGTCCTTCGTGGCCTGGCGCTGGGCATCGCTGAAGTAGGCCGGGACGGTGATCACGGCCTTGTCGACCTTACCGCCCAGATAGGCCTCGGCGTCGGCTTTCATTTTGCCTAGAATCATGGCCGAGATCTCCTGCGGCGAGTAGTTCTTGCCATCAATGGTCTCCTTGTGATCGGTACCCATATAGCGCTTGATCGAGGTGACAGTGCGGTCCGGATTGGAAACGGCCTGCCGCTTGGCAATCTGGCCTACCAGCCGCTCACCGGTCTTGGAAAAGCCGACTACCGACGGTGTGGTTCTGGCACCCTCAGCGTTAGGGATAACTACCGCCTCGCCGCCCTCCATCACTGCCACACAGGAGTTGGTGGTTCCCAGGTCAATACCGATTACTTTACTCATTGTTTTTATTACCTCCCGCTCATCTGCACTTAATTGTTTTGGTTAACGCGCACCATTGCCGGGCGCAAAACTTTTCCCTTATAATAGTATCCGCGGCGCAGTTCTTCGACCACGGCGTTGTCGGATCGGTCCGGAACAGCGACCCGTTCCACGGCCTCGTGGCACTCCGGATCAAAGTCAACACCCTCGCTGACTATCGCCTCTAGCCCGTGTTCGGCCAGAACCTCATCCAGCTGCCGCTGGATCATCTGAACCCCGATGGTGAAGTTCTGAAGGTCTCCGCCGGGAGCCTTGAGC
The DNA here is from genome assembly GCA_019084485.1 of Desulforudis sp. GTDB lineage: Bacteria > Bacillota > Desulfotomaculia > Desulfotomaculales > Desulforudaceae > SURF-60. Next base: position 5,678 of record JAHRFU010000026.1, read on the forward strand.
GCCCGCTCAAAGTTGTCCAGGACGGGCAACAGGGAGTTCACCAGGTCCTCCGAGGCCTGCCGGAACCACTGTTCCTTCTCCTGCCTGGTCCGCCGCCGAAAGTTATCAAAGTCGGCCTGGAGACGCACCAGCCGCCCGCGGTACTCATCCTGTAGTTGCTGTTCTTTGGCCAGCATCTCCTTTAAGGTCGGGACATCATCCGGCAATCCGGTGCCCGCCTGTTCAGAAGGGCTGTCCTGGTGCATATCCCCATCAGCCGGGGCACCTTCGCTCATTTTAACGGCCGGATCTTCAGATTGTCCGGTCTCCGGCCAATGTTTTCCCTTCTTACCCATTGTCCGCCCCCTTGTCATTCTGAGAATCCTCACGTTTCTTAATAATCGTATCGATCCGCAGGATCGCCTCGGCGATCTCCCCTGCCGCACGCAAGGCGTACGTCTTGACCAGGGCCGGGTCGACCACTCCCGCTTCCAGCATGTCGGCCACCTGTCCGGTATCGGTATCGATCGCCAGTGATGGGCGACCGCTTTCCGCCTGGGCGGATACGGCGTCGCCGATCTTCTCCAGCGGATTGAAGCCGGCGTTGGTCACAATCTGAGCCATCGGTCGCTTGAGGGCCTCTACCACACAATCCACACCGTGCGCAGCCATTCCTTTGACGCTAGGCCGCATGCACTCCACCTGCCGGGCGACCCAGAGTTCCGTAGCGCCTCCGCCGGGAACCACGCCGCCCTTGATGGCAGCCTGGACGGCTCCGGCAGCGTCCTTGGCAATCCGTTCACGCTCACCGACCACTTCCTCGGTAGCAGCACCGACCACGATCGTGGCCATCGGCTTGCCGCCCCCGTCGCGCAGCCAGACCTGCTTCAGCTTTTCATCGTCTTCGGCCAGGCGCACCCGCCCCAGATAGGCGGCCAGTTCCTCGACCGGCTTCTTCAGACCGGTACGCTTGATCATCCGCGCTCCGCTGTGCTCGGTGGCCCGGCGGAGTTCCTTGTTCAGTATCCGTTGGATCACCATGACCCCGGCATCGGTCAGAACCTCCTCCGCCAGGTCGGACACCCCGCGGTCAACCAGGACCAGGTTTACCCCCAGATCCACCACCTTCTGCAGGTTAGACCGAAACTCTTCCTGCAGAACCATATAGCGGGCGAAACCAGATTCCGTTCCCAAGGCTTCATCCTCGACCTCTTCGGGCTCCAGGGCATCGTCCACAACAAGAACGGACACATCCTCTAAACGCTCCGGCATCTGCCGGTTCATCCGCTGCTTGTTGACAATGACGCCCTGGAATACTTCGTTCTCGGCCCCTTCCCGCGCCATCACAATATCCGCGAGCTTAAAGTTGCGCTCCGCGAGTTTCTCCTCACCTACCAGGGCGGCGGCTTTGGCCACTAGGTCGGCGATATCGCTGTGTTCGCGTCCGGCGACCAGGGCCACCTGCGCTACCTTGGGATCATCCAGACCGGCCACCGGGATGGCCACCTCCCGCATCGCCTGGAGCGCGTAGCGCAGCCCGAGGCGAAGCCCCTCGATCACTCGCGAAACCGGAACCCCGCGAGCCACCAGTTCCACCCCGGTACCGACCATCTGGCCGGCCATAATCGTAGCCGTAGTCGTGCCGTCTCCGACTTCCTCTTCCTGTGCCTTGGCGATGTTGATTACCATTCGGGCCGCCGGGTGGGTGGCCTCCATCCGCGTCAGGATGGTCACCCCGTCGTTGGTAATGATTACGTCCCCGAACCGGTCCACCAGCATGGTGTCCAGCCCTTTGGGGCCGAGGGTGCCTTCTACCGCTGCCGCGATCGCCCGCACGGCGGCGGCGTTGGTGATCAGAGCGCCCATCTTTTCATTAACATCCGCCCCATGTGCGGCCTGTTGCTTGAGACTCAAAATATAATCCTCCTTTAGGAACGGTACATCTTGGACATAATTTCGTTTAAGTTCGCAGTGAGGTATTCCACCACACTGATCGCCTTCGCATACTGCATCCGGGTGGGCCCCAAAACAGCAATGGAACCGATGCGCTGACCGTCGACCTCGTAGTTGGCGCCAATCATGCTACAGTCCTTGATGTCTTCACAGCTGATCTCCGAACCGATCCGGACATTCACCCCAGGCTGATCCTGATCGTTCAGGATGTTGCAAATCAACTCTTCCTGTTCCAGAATCCCGAGCAGGGTCTTAACCCGCTCGACATTGTTAAACTCGGGTTCATTGAGAATGTTGAAGATGCCCCCCAGGTAAATTCTGTCCTCTTTAGACCGACTGCTATCCTCAATGAGGTCCATCATCATGGCCACCAGGCTCTTGTGGCGCAACAGTTCGGCGTAAATCTCGCGGATAATCGTCAGCTTCAGGTCCGACATCTGCGAGCCTTTGATCTTCTCATTTACTACCCGAGAGATCATCTCTAGGTCTCCCACCGTCAGATCCGGCGGCAACTCCATCATCCGATGCTGAACGATCCCAGGCTCCAGAACGACTAGGAGCATCGCCTGACCCCGGCTCATCGGAACTAGCTGGATGTGGCGCAGACGGGTGCGGCTGGCGCACGGCGAAACAACCATCGCCGTGTAACTGGACAGCTGTGTGAGCAGCTGACCGGTGCGCTGAATGACCTCAGAGATCATCTTCACCTTGGTCTCAAAGCTGACCCTGACCAGTTCTTTCTCGCTATCCTGCAGTTTCTCCGGCTGCATCAGGTGATCCACATAGAAGCGGTATCCCCGGTGCGAAGGCACACGCCCCGCCGAAGTATGGGGCTGTTCCAGAAAGCCCATTTCCTCAAGGTCAGCCATTTCATTGCGTACCGTCGCCGAACTGACACCCAATTTGTATTTTCGAGCCAGTGTGCGTGATCCCACAGGCTCGGCGGTGGCGATGTAATCCTGAATGATGGCCCAGAGAATGCGCTTCTTGCGTTCATCTAGAGTCACAGGGTCTCGCCCCCTCTATTAGCACTCTCACGAGGTGAGTGCTAACTCTAAAAATAAGATAGCACTGCACCCTGGATTTGTCAACAAGGTTGTTGGTTGCGGGACGGTTGGAAAACTGACCTGTCCCGTGCTCCCTCCTGCCTATGGTAACAGTATTCCCAGCGCTGGTCGTGAAGTTGTCGTTGGTCTAGAGAAACTCGGCGAAGACAATGTTCGCCACCGGAAGTCCGACCTCGGTCAGGCGCAGGTGATCGTCGGCGATTTCGATGAGACCAAGCCTTAAGAGGCGGTCGATTTCGCCGCTGTAGAGTTCGGAGGCGTTCACCCCAAAGCGTTCCCTGAAGGCTAGCAGGTTCACGCCCCACTTAAGCCTTAGTCCCATGAACATTGTCTCCGCCATCTGAGTGCGCCGGTCCAGCTGCTCATCTTCGGCCAGGGGGAACTCACCGGCATCCAGAGCGGTGACATAGCGCTCGATTTCGGAGTGGTTAGACCAGCGGTGCCCGTTGAAGTGGGAATGGGCGGCCGGTCCCAGTCCGAGGTAGTTCCCATTGTGCCAGTAGCGGAGGTTGTGCCAGCACTTATGGCCCGGCCGTGCGAAGTTGGAGATCTCATACTGTCGGTAACCATGCCTGGCCAAGTTCTGTCGGAGCAACTGGTACATCTCCAACTCCGTTTCTTCGGGACAGGGCTCCAGCTCGCTTCGTTCCACCAACTGAAAAAGCCTGGTCCCCTCCGGGATTTCCAGGCTGTAGGCAGCGATATGCTCGGGTTCCAAGGAACAGGCCAAGGCAATGGTGGCGCGCCATTCGTCCAGCGTCTGGCCGGGTACACCGAAGATCAGGTCCAAGTTGAGGTTCGTAAAACCAGTATCCCGGGCGGCCTGTACGGACTCGATCACGTCTGCGTAGGTGTGGCGGCGCCCCAGAGTGGCCAGGGTTTGCGGATATGCGGCCTGCATCCCGATGCTCAGCCGGTTCACCCCGGCGGTACGCAGTCCGGCCAGTTTCAACCGGTCGATGGTACCGGGGTTAGCCTCGATAGTGACCTCGGCCGACTCCGGCCAACGGAAGCGTGCGGCCAGATCGCGAATCAGGTCGGCCAGGCACTTGCCGGGCATGATCGTGGGGGTTCCGCCACCGATGAAAACGGTGTCCGGCGCTGTCAGCGGCAACTCTCCGGTCGCGGGGCACAGTTCCATTTCACGACGTAGCGCCCAAAGGTAGCGTCCGGCTTCGGCTTGGACAAAGGGATAAGAAACAAAATCACAGTAGGCGCACTTGCCCAAGCAGAATGGTACATGCACGTAAAGGCCCCAGCTCACTACTTCTCGTCTCCGATGCTGAGTACGCTCATGAAGGCTTCCTGCGGGATTTCCACGTCTCCGACCTGTTTCATCCGCCGCTTGCCTTCCTTTTGTTTCTCCAACAGCTTACGCTTCCGGGAGATGTCACCGCCGTAGCACTTGGCCAAGACGTTCTTGCGCAGAGCCTTGATGCTCTCCCGGGCAATGATCCGCTGCCCGATGGCGGCCTGGATCGGAATCTCAAACATGTGTCTCGGAATCAGGCCGCGCAGGCGCTCCACGATGGCCTTCCCCCGGTGGAAGGCTCGGTCTTTGTGTACGATTAGGGACAGGGCATCCATCGCTTCATTCGCCACCAGGATATCTAACCGGACCAAGTCGGCCTGGCGGTACCCGACCACTTCGTAGTCCAGGGAGGCATATCCCCGTGTAGAGGACTTCAGCCGGTCGAAGAAGTCGAAGATGATCTCGGACAGAGGCATCTCGTAGGTGATCAACACGCGCTGGGTACTGATGTACTCCATGTTAATGAAGTTGCCGCGCCGGTCCTGACACAGCTCCATCACCGGACCGACAAAATCCTTGGGCATCATTATGTTAGCCTTTACAAAAGGCTCTTCCATCTTTTCGATCAGTCCGGCTCCGGGCATCTGAGAGGGATTCTGGATTTCCTCAATCTCCCCGTCTAGCTTAGTCACTCGGTAAAGCACACTGGGGGCAGTGGTCACCAGTTCCAGTCCGTATTCCCGTTCCAGCCGCTCCTGCACTATTTCCATATGTAATAGCCCGAGGAAGCCGCACCGGAAACCAAACCCCAGAGCGACCGAGGTCTCCGGCTCCCAGATCAGGGAGGCATCGTTTAAAGAAAGCTTGTCCAGCGCCTCCCGGAGGCGGTCAAAGTCGCCCGGTTCAACCGGGAAAAGGCCGCAGTACACCATCGGCTTCGCCTTGCGGTAGCCGGGCAAGGGTGTCGTCGCCGACCTCCTGGCATCGGTGATGGTGTCGCCCACGCGGCAGTCCTTAACATTCTTGATCGCTGACGCGACAAAACCGACCTCTCCAGCCTTCAGCTCCTGCACCGCAGTCGGTGCCGGACGGAAAATGCCCAGTTCGGCCACCTCAAACTCCTTGGAACCAGCCATCATGCGGATCCGCTGGCCTTCCCGAAGGCTTCCTTCCATGACCCGAATATAGGCGATGACGCCTCGGTATGCATCGTAGTGGGAGTCAAAAATGAGGGCCCGCAGGGGGGCTTCGAGATCCCCGGTCGGTGCCGGGACATCACTGACAATACGGTTTAGAATGGCATCAATGCCTTCGCCGGTCTTCGCCGAGGCCCGGATGGCCGTGGAACCGTCCAGACCGATCACGTCCTCCAGTTCGGCACAGGCCTCGTCGGGATTAGCGGAAGGCAAGTCAATTTTATTGATCACCGGAATGATCTCCAGGTTGTGATCTAAGGCAAGATACACATTGGCCAAGGTCTGGGCCTCGATGCCCTGACTGGCATCAACTACAAGCAGTGCGCCCTCGCATGCGGCCAGACTCCGCGAGACCTCGTAGGAAAAGTCAACGTGGCCGGGAGTGTCGATCAGGTTTAACTGGTACTCCTGACCGTCCGCGGCCTTGTGAATAATTCTAACGGCCCGGAGCTTGATGGTGATGCCCCGTTCACGCTCCAGATCCATGCTGTCTAACACCTGTTCCTGCATCTCGCGCGCCGAAAGCGCCCCAGTATGCTCCAAAAGGCGATCCGCCAAAGTGGATTTACCATGGTCGATATGGGCGATGATACAAAAATTACGAATGCGACTCTGTTCCCTGCTCATCTGCATAACACCCCACGCTATTATAGCAGGGACACCCAGCCGGTGTAAAACATTAGTTGAACTGCCGTACCGGCAGCGATGCTCTGGGAGCGTCCTCGATCTCCGTCCAAAGGTTGTCCATGTTATCAGGGACATTCAGAGTGAGGCTGGCACCAAGAATGTCGCACCGCACCAGTTGGTCGTCCAGGCGTTCGACCACCACTGCACGCAGTGGTTCAGGCGGGAGAACCGCTCTGTTAAAGTGATCCAGGACGATTTGGGTCCCGAACACGACGCAGGTACCGACCATGGTCAAGGCCAGCAAAGGATAGATACACATTGTAACAGATACTCCTTATCATTCAGATTCCCAATTATCCAAGACCGCAGCAATGACGTCGGCCAATAATTCGGCCGTTCGTAGGGCTTCCTCGGTATGGTTGTTGACCGCACCGACTTCCAGAAGCAGTGCTCCCGGATGAAGGTACTGGTTGTACCGTCCTTCTTGGACCCGCACCCCGCTGATCAGGCCCGGATACATCCGCTGGGCCACAGCTGCCAGCCTTTTGGCCACCGCCAGGTTATCCTGCCAACCAGGGAAGAACTGACGCGCATCCGACCCCACAATGATCAGCACCGTGGCATACTCCAGCCCCCCGATTTCCATCGTATTGTGTTCACGCGCCTTTTTGCTGTCGCGATGGATGTCGAGCAGGATCCGAATCGAACGATGCTCGTCCATCAGTTCCTGCGCCGTCTTAAAGGACTCCAGGTAGGACGTGGCATATGGCACGTCATGAATCTTTTCGGTGTGCGCTGCGGCCACACCGTGTTGGAGCAGGGCACGCTCCAGTTCCCGCCCCACCTCGACCACCGCTCCCGGACGACCGTCATAACGCTCCACACCGTCAGTCAGGCTGTATGTCTCTCCAGTATGGGTGTGGTAGATCCCAACCAGGATCCGCCCTTCCCGACGGTCATCGGAAAGGTGCGTCATTTGCGGCTCATAGCGGACTGCCGGCAGCGCCACCACAGGTTCACACGGGCGCATCGGCAACTGAGAGATCAGCAGTCGGTGGTGGTCGGTAAAATCAACCCCCGCAGCACGGCTCACTGTTTTCATCAGCAACGCCCCCGGGCGGATCTCCTGGTCGCTCACCCCAGGCAGGGCCAGGTCCACAATCCTGCGGTGATCCTTAAGGCCCCACTCCAGGGCCGCACCCGTTCCGGCCCGGGCCAATTCCGGCGAAACCGGCAGTAAAGCCGCCGCTGCAAACACCGCCGTGAGGAGCAGGGCAACAGCAAATAGCAGGCGCAAATGACAAACCCCCCTCGCGCATAATTACGCACGGAGGGGGGTTGTTTAGACCTAGCGCAGGACAGTGGGTACGAAAGCATCAATAAGACCGATGATAAAGGCCGCGATAAGAGCACCAATGATGCTTACGGTTAACAGTCCCGGAACGATAAACTGCGCCAGGTAGATGACCACGGCGGCGGTAATGAAACCGACCAGGCCACGGCTCTGGGGAGAAATCCGGTCACCCAACAGGGCTTCAGCCAGATAACCCAGGATGGCGATTACGGCAGCGGCAATCAGCGCGCCGATAAACCCGCCCTGGACGACGAAACCGGGGGAGAGGAAACTGACCACCATCAGGACGATGGCGGAAACCACAAACCGGATAATAGCCCCAATCCACTGCTGTCTAACGTTTGTGTCAGCCATAACAAAATTCACCTCCTTTTCACATATTCTACCTATAAGCTTTCGCCAAAAACGTTCTCTCTATACCATCCCGTTAACAGGCGACCAACCCGGACGGCACCCACCCGCAACTTTTTTGGCTTGTTCTTACCGTTCATCATTTGGAAATACTCTTTCCGAAGGCGATTTTGTTAGCTTTTGTTGAGCTATTTGCGATGCTCGGAAACCGGAGTAAATAGGGCGTTTTAGGGCAGAGGCAGAAACATTTTACCCCGGGCCGATCCAGGTTTTATGCGGGTTGTGGGGATGGGTAGCCGGCGGATTGGCAAAATTGACCCCA
>JAHRFU010000013.1 GCA_019084485.1 Desulforudis sp.
CTTGGGAGTAGCCTGGTTAAATACGGCGATTTCCTCCCTGATGCGCTCGAAGACCTTTTCCGCAGCCTGGCGGTTTGTATCCTTCAAAATCACCCCAAACTCATCCCCACCGACTCGAGCTACTTGATCGGAGGTGCGGAAAAGGTCTTCGAGCGCATCAGGGAGGAAATCGCCGCATTTAACCAGGCTACTCCCAAGATACCGTTAAGTATTTCTGTTGGCATGGCCACCACCGACGATCCTGAAATGAGTACGCGTGACCTGTTCAAGGAGGCGGACAATAATATGTACCGCCAGAAGCTACTTTCAAACAGCAGCGCCCGGAGCGCTATTGTCCAAGCCCTGATGACCGCTTTAGAAGCCCGGGACTTTATCACTGAGGGCCACGCCGACCGAATGCACCACCTAGCGGTCAGACTCGGTCAAAACCTTGGTCTATCGGATCGGAGCCTCGCCGATTTGCACCTTCTGGCCCGTTTTCACGATATTGGGAAGGTCGGTATTCCGGATCGCATCCTGTTTAAAGCGGGTCCGCTGACACCCGATGAGCGGGCCGAAATGCAGCGCCATTGTGAGATTGGACACCGCATCGCTTTCACCGCACCTGATTTAGTGCCCATTGCCGGTCTGATCCTTAAGCATCATGAGTGGTGGAACGGCAAAGGCTATCCCCTTGGCTTGAACGGTCATGACATTCCTTTGGAATGCCGTCTGCTGGCTATCGTCGACGCTTACGACGCGATGACCAATGACCGACCCTACCGCAAGGCGATGGCGCATGATGAAGCCCTCACCGAACTCCACCGTTGCGCCGGCATACAGTTCGACCCTGACCTTACCGCTGCCTTTATTAAACAGGTCACGGAAAACGGTCGTTCTAACCTTGATGGATAGGGTCTTATCCAACCTTTGGTTTAAGGACCTACCTGACCTTGAGCAAACTGTCCCGATTTGAGTTATAATTGTACTGGATAGTATGAAGTGTAAGGAAGGTGCAAAATGACCGAAGCCTTTGATCAAACTGCGAAAATGGGCCTGAAGCCTATGAACACTGTTCTGGGCGGGGACTTAAGATTACTTCCCCTTATTGAGAAAGTGTTTGACCCGATGCACGTGCCCATCCTCAATATCGGGATTCGGGTAGCCGCTTCGGCGGAAGTCCTGGTCACGGTCGAGGAGTATGATGGTTCCGAGTGGACAGTACGTGACAAGATGGTTGCCATCCCAGGCGAGACAGTGTGGCACCATCACTTGAAATTCCCTGATTTTAGAGTTGGGGTTGAAAACCAGTCGCCCACCGAAGAGGTGAGCTTCTCGCTGGGTATCAAGTGGATGGATCGAGCCTAGTTTTTAGAATGTGTACAGAAGCCTGATCGACAAAGGAGGCGTCGGTATGCCCAAAAAGACCACCGACCTGAACAACATCCTTACCGCCGTCAAGGGAGCCCGTGAAATCCTGGCCAGAGCGATGGTGATCAAGAACGCGCCTGAGTATATTGTCCCCGCGATCAGTGAGCTGGACAAGGTCAGTGCCCTGATCACAAAGGACATTACCCTGTTGAGCCAAGGGGTCCAGGAGGAATTCGGCGAGACGTCAGGGGCCGCAACCCTAAGCGAATTGAAACACCTGCTGCACGCCGCAGAATGCGCAGTGATCGGCGAGGAGTATGACTGCTTGCTGGGACAAATGTTTGTGAATCTTAAGTTCCAGGAAGGCAAAGACCTGCTCTCCGTGCGTATTTTCGAAACCGGAGAGTTGGAGTACCACAACGTGGACTACTACGATATCAAGATTTTTGCCATGCAACTCGGTATTGCCAGTTGCGCTTATCCCCGTTTTCTTGGGAATTAGCGAGTATACCTCGGGCTATCCGGACAACTCATCTCGAAGTTCAATGGTAGTTCTCAGATCCGGGCCATCGATGAGCCAGCGCAGGCCGAAGCGCAGCAAGGCTCCATCATCGATCCGGATTTCGCTTTCCTGAGTCCGGTCTACCGGAAACACCTGGAGAAAGCGGGTCTTAAACACGTATCTGCGGAAACGGTCAATGTCGTAGCAGATCATGTAAATCAACTGCACAATATGGCTGTCGATACGGTTCATTCCCGTGAACTTCACCCGATTCGGCAGCTCTTTTAAGGCTCCCTCGATCGCATCATAGCCTGTCATCTCCTGGTCTCTCATCCATTCGTCAACGGTCCACTCCCGGTCCTCATTCAGGCCAAGGCAATGCTCGCTCGAAAAGATAAAGCGCATCTCGCCTTCGACACTATCTAAGGGCGCCATCCGGCAGGACCAGGGCCGTACGGGGTAAACCCGGCAACCATTATCAGACACAAACGGACAGGCCAGATCGTTATCGGGTTTCATCCGCAGTGCCACTGCCGGAAAGAGGGTTCCCGTGGCCACCGGAATTGTATGATCTCTTAAGAACTCCCCTGACAAAATACCAAGGTGGTTTTTCATCCGCAGGACATCATACGGTGTCAGGATGATGTAGATATCCCGACAGCAGTTATTAAAACACTCCAATCCGGAATGGCAGAGAAACTTGAACTTGCGTTCTGCTATCTCCATCATATATACCTTCCCTTCACTACGGCCCTCTGGGCTAATCCATAATCTTCTTCCACAACCGACTGATTAAATGCTTTACGCTGCGGGGAACCCCCGTTCCCGTGTTTCATCATACCACATCGGTCTATTAATTGAAAAAGGCCCTCGTAGCAACAGTCCGGACTCCGGCATCGGAAAATATATTATGGGTTTAGCTTGCAATTATCTTGACAATGACATTGTTAAGTACATTATAATTATAATTAGAATGCGGATAAGGAGGTAGCCCGTTGGCTGGAGTAGAGAAACACACCCCGGTCTATGCCATCAGCATCGTGGCGGAAATACTGGATGTGCACCCCCGAACGCTCCGGATTTACGAGGAATGCGGCTTGGTCAGACCCGCCCGCACATCCGGGAACAACCGTCTGTACTCCCGTGCGGATCTGGAAATACTGATCCGGGTACGCTACCTTACCCAAATCAAGGGAGTAAACTTGGCCGGAGTGAAGATCATCCTTTCCATGGAGGAAATTCTCGGCCCTGTGATCACCAAAGAAGCCATAACCGGACCGTCAGGGAGCAAGGATTAGGAGGTGTGAGAGCCGGTGGAATACAGAGATTACTACGCCATTTTGGGCGTTGACAAAAAGGCGGACCAGAAGGCGATCAAGAGTGCCTATCGGGGTCTGGCGCGTAGGTTTCACCCGGACCAAAACAAGGATCCGGGCGCGGTTGAGAAGTTTAAGGAGATTAACGAGGCTTATGAGGTGCTGAGTGATCCTGAGAAACGGTCCAAGTATGACACCATCCCGCCAGGATGGAACGAAGCTCACGGGTTTAGCTGGAACCACGACGGTGCCAGACATGCCGGTCCCTGGCGGAAAGGTCAGGACGGTCAGGGGGTTCGGTTTACCTTCGGGAGTCGCGGCGCGGATGGTTTCAGTGACTTCTTCCGAACATTCTTTACCGGAGACGCCGCTAATTTTCAATCCGGAGCCGCCGACCCTTTCGGTGATTATCAAAGGGGGTCATATAAAGGTGCCGACTACGAAGGTCACCTTACAGTCACCCTACGGGAAGCATTTTCCGGAACAGAGAAAACGGTCCGGGTAAACGGTGCCGATATTCGGGTGAAGGTTCCGGCGGGAATCAGCACCGGAACCAAGCTTCGTTTGGCCGGTCAGGGCGGTGAAGGAGGCCAAAGGGCTCGCCGCGGTGACCTATACCTTAAGGTGAAGGTACTCCCGCACGGCTTTTTCTCCCTCCAGGGTAAGGATCTGGTCTGTGACCTTCCGGTCACGGCCGACGAAGCCGCTATGGGTGCGGATGTGGAATTTCCGTCCTTTAAGGGAACAGTCAAAGTGAAGATCCCCGCGGGCAGTCAAAGTGGGGATACTCTGCGGCTTAAAGGGATGGGAATGCCCGGCGAAGGGGGAACTTCACCAGGGAGCATCCTAGTAAAGATAATGATCAGCGTGCCTTCACCGCTTTCGGAGGAGGAGCAGCATATTTTCCAGGAGTTGAGGCGGGTTTCGAGTCATCGCCCCCGCTCCACGATCGTAATCTGACGGCCATCAATAAAGGAGGTTTGGATACATGCGATTAGATAAACTCACCGTCAAGGCCCAAGAGGCCTTTGAAATTGCTCAGAATACCGCTCGTGAGCACCAGCATCAGGCTCTGGACGGTGAACACCTGGTGGTCGGCCTGCTCGATCAGGAGAAGGGTACGGTACACCACATTCTCTCCAGGTTGGAGGTAAAACCGGAGGCCGTCCTGGTCGCGATTCGCGAGGAACTGCAGAAACGCCCTCGGGTTTCCGGTTCCGACCAGCTGTATGCCTCCGGTACGTTGCAGAACGTCGTCCAACGGGCCTGGAAGGAAGCGGCTGTGCTGAAGGACGAGTTCTTAAGCACTGAGCACCTGTTATTGGCCCTAGCGTCCGAATCAGGTGACAGCACTGCACGGCTCTTGAACCAGTTTGGCATCACGCCGGACAAGGTGCTGCGTGTACTAAAGGATATTCGTGGCTCGCAAAGGGTTACAGATGCTAACCCAGAAGACAAATACGAGGCCCTGTCACGCTACACCCAAGACCTCACCCAGGCCGCCGAACGCAACAAGCTGGACCCTGTGATCGGTCGTGACGAGGAAATCCGGCGGGTCATGCAGGTACTCTCCAGACGCACCAAGAACAATCCGGTACTCATCGGCGAGCCCGGTGTCGGCAAGACGGCCATCGCCGAGGGTCTGGCGCAGCGCATCATCATCGGAGATGTGCCCGAAACGCTTAAGAACAAACGGCTCTTGTCGCTGGACATGGGTGCCCTGATCGCTGGTGCCAAATACCGGGGCGAGTTTGAAGACCGGCTCAAAGCGGTGCTAAAGGAAATTTCGGAGCGTGAGGGTGAAATCATCCTTTTCATTGACGAACTGCACACTCTGGTCGGAGCAGGCAAGGCCGAAGGAGCGATAGACGCTGCCAACATGCTCAAGCCGGCGCTGGCCAGAGGTGAACTGCGGTGCGTGGGTGCGACCACCCTGGACGAATTCCGCAAGTACATCGAGAAGGACGCCGCACTGGAACGCCGCTTCCAGCCGGTATACGTCTCTGAGCCGAATGTTACCGATACCATTGCCATTCTCCGGGGCTTAAAGGAACGGTACGAGATCCACCATGGTGTGCGCATTAAGGATGCCGCCTTGGTGGCCGCCGCCACACTGTCGAACCGGTACATTTCCGACCGGTTCCTACCGGACAAGGCGATAGATCTCGTGGATGAGGCCGGCTCTAAGCTCCGCACTGAACTGGATTCCCGTCCGGTGCATATCGATGAAGCTGACCGTCGCCTGCGACAGTTGGAGGTGGAACGCCAGGCCCTGTTGAAGGAGGACGATGTACCCTCCCATGAGCGGCTTGACCGCCTGGAGCAGGACAAATTGGAATTGCAATCCACACTGAATGTGTTGGAACTGCAATGGAAAGAAGAAAAGAACCTGATTCAGCAGGCTCGGTTGCTGAAGGAGCGTATCGAGCAGACGAAGCTCGGCGAACAGGCTGCGGAGCGTAACGCCGAATTCAGTCGGGTCGCCGAGATCCGTTACGGCATCCTCCCCGCCCTGGAGAAGGAACTGTCAGCCCTAAATGAACGTTTGCTCGGGATGAAGCATACCAGGCTTCTGAAAGAAGAGGTCGACGAACAGGACATCGCCGAGGTCGTTGCCAAATGGACGGGGATTCCGGTCAGCCGGATGCTGGAGGGTGAGCGCGAGAAGCTGGTTCGGCTTGAGGAACACTTACACCGGCGCGTGGTTGGCCAGCACCACGCCGTTACCGCGGTTTCAGATGCGATTCGCCGGGCGCGCGCCGGGATCGGTGATCCAAATCGCCCGATGGGCTCCTTTATGTTCCTTGGCCCGACCGGCGTTGGCAAAACCGAACTGGCTCGGGCACTGGCTGAGTTTCTGTTCGACGATGAGCAGGCGATGCAACGCTTTGACATGAGCGAATACATGGAGAAGCATGCCGTGGCTCGCCTGATCGGTGCTCCGCCCGGCTATGTGGGTTACGAGGAAGGCGGGCAACTGACGGAAGCGGTGCGCCGCCGCCCTTACGCCGTCCTGCTTTTTGACGAGATGGAGAAGGCGCACCCGGATGTCTTCAACATCCTGCTCCAACTGCTGGACGACGGGCGTCTGACGGACGGGCACGGTCGGGTGGTAGACTTCTCCAACACGGTCGTAATCATGACCTCGAACGTCGGCAGCCACTATTTCGGAGAACTGGTCGGGCAACCGCGTGATCAGATCGAAGAGCAAGTTCAGGCTGCGCTCAAAGCGCACTTCCGACCGGAGTTTCTAAACCGGGTGGATGAAATACTGGTCTTTGATTCCCTGCGTCCAGAACATATGGCGGAGATTGTGGACATTCAGACGGAGCGGCTTCGCAAGCGCCTTGAAGAACTAAGAATCGACATCCGTCTATCCCCAGAGGCCTTAAACCATCTGGCACGCGAGGGTTACGACGAGATCTACGGGGCTCGGCCACTTAAGCGGGAAATCCAAAAACAGCTTGAGAACCCACTGGCCAAGGAACTCTTGGCCGGAAAGATCATGCCCGGCCAAACGGTCACGGTTGAGGTCATCGGCAACAAATTAGCCTTTGAGATTGACCGCTGACTTCACATTTGTATAGGGGACACTGAGACCCGGAGAGCAGTCTGATATTTGGGACTGCTCTCCTTTTTACCCGTCGGTTCTAACCCTTAGGAACATAATACCAACCATGCAGGAATCTTTTGGATAGTGTCGAATCCCAAGAAGGGAAGCGTCAATTAGTACAACCCTGGAACGGGGGGAAACTATGGCCAGGCAGAACTGTTGGGAGGTAATGGCCTGTCCTGATGAGAGGCGGTCGAGGTGTCCGGCCTACACCGAAGGTAAGGGCCGGCGTTGCTGGCGTACGCAAGGCACCCTCTGCCAAGGTGAATCTGAACTGAACATGGTGGATAAGCTTCTTTCGTGTCTGGACTGCGAAGCCTACCACCAAATTAACCGGGTTCACTGGTACCGCTCGACCTACTTCAACTTTGCCTTCTATGTAACATTTCCGGTATTGGCCGTATTCGCCGGGTTTGTGGTTATCGACAGTGTGTTTCTGAAGGACGCTTCTACCGCCCTTAACGCCGGGCTGTTGCTGAGCACGGCGGCACTGATGGCCGCTTTGACCCTGGCTTCTGCCTACCAGATGATGAAACCCCTTAACATCATCCGTGCCAAACTCCGGGAGATCGGAACCGGTAACCTGGCGTCAGGGGCGGCAATGGTTCCGCGCCGTGATGAGTTTATGCTTTTGGCGATTGCCCTTAACGACCTCAAGGAGGTCCTCAAAGGTACCATTGAGGCTATGGCCGACAATAACGCCGTTCTCCGTGCATCAACCGACAAACTTGTTGAAAACACCGAATCCACGGCCGCCGGAGCAGAGGACGCGGCTTCAACCGTTGGTGAAATTGCTTCAACCTTAGAGAGTATCAGCGACAATGTTACGGAACTGGCCCACGGTGCTCAAACGGCAAGTGCCCATACCGCTGATGGCCGTAAGTACATGATTGACCTCAAGAATAGTATGGGGGCGATTGAAGCCGGAACCCGGAATACGGCCCAGGCCATTCAGGAGTTGAGTTCCAAGTCGGGAGAAATCGGAAAGATTACGCAGTTGATTACCCAGATCGCCGATCAGACCAACTTACTGGCCCTCAATGCGGCCATCGAAGCCGCACGTGCCGGTGTCCACGGTCGCGGGTTCGCCGTCGTGGCCGATGAGGTCCGTAAGCTGG
Organism: Desulforudis sp.; assembly: GCA_019084485.1. GTDB lineage: Bacteria > Bacillota > Desulfotomaculia > Desulfotomaculales > Desulforudaceae > SURF-60. The sequence goes on from JAHRFU010000013.1 coordinate 7,900, forward strand.
CTGAACAGTCTGCAGATGCCGCCTCAGCCATTCGGAGGCTCATCGAAGATACCCGCTCCAGTACCGAGCAAACCGCGAACGTAATGGCCCAGAGTCAGGAACATGTCAAAACCGGTGCCGCTGTCCTGGGTAAGGTCGACCAGTCGTTTCAGGACATTGCCCACCGCGTACTGGAGCTGACTGAGAAACTGCAGAGCGTGGCTGCCGCCTCTGAGGAGATTACCGGTGCGATGAGTAACGTAGCCGCCACCACGGAGGAACAATGCGCGGCTACGCAGGAAATAACAGCCGCTGCACAGACATTGGCCAACCTATCCGACCAGTCGGCACTGATGGTTAATCGTTTCAGATTATCCTAAGCAGTCGCGAGTGGTCCTCTTTTCTTTAGATGGTCCAGATAGGCCACGGCGTTTAGCGCGGCCACTTGTTCAGGCGCGGTGAAAGGTCCATTTTCGTAGTGCAAAACTCCCCTCCAAACAGGATTAGCTTTTTCCTCCGGATGGCCGCGTTGACAGCAGCCGACAGGCCGGCCAGACCGCAACCGACAATAGCGATATCATAGATTTCAGGCTCGGTCATTGGTAATCCCCCTTCCATAACTCCGCATCTGGTGCACCTGCTTCTATTCTTCCACAGCTTTGTCAGACTCATCAACCGATTCTAATCATTTCTAGGCAAAATATTAATAAAGGAGTCTTCCGGGCTACGTCGAAATGCTTCCTAAGTTTTTGATGCTCGGAGGTTTCACAGCGTGTGTGTTTATCGCGAGGCAAACGGTTCTGGACTGGTCTGCCGCATTGAAGGGCGGCCGGTTGATACCGAGTTCTGTGGCCGCTGCCCATACATACTTGAAGAAAAAAGGGGTTTCTGCGCCTTTCTGAAGGGGCATAGTTCCGATTCGGATTCGATACTTCTCTTTCGCCGTTTCTGTACGCGTGACCAAAAGGTAGTCTGGCTGAACGAATGCTGCGTCTGCCCTCATCACACTTAGATCAGGAGTCTCACAGACGAACCCATCACTTCCCAACTACGCGGAGGCGCGTAATCGCACGCATCAATGCGGCCCGGGCGCGGTCCGAGTCATAGCTCGGACCCTGTGCGGCCAGTCTCGTTTCGGCCCGTTTTCGGGCCTCCCTGGCCCTTGCCAGGTCGATATCTTCAGGAGTTTCGGCTGCTCCGGTTAGTACTGTAACCTGGTTGTTTCTGATCTCCAGCAGGCCACCGGAGATTACAAACCCCGACTCTGCAACATCCTTACGGATGCGGACCAGACCAATCCTAAGCGTAGTGATTAAGGGAGTGTGCCCCGGTAGAATACCCAGGTCGCCTTCCGATCCCGGCACCAGGACAAACCGGGCTTCCTCATCGTAGACCACGCGCTCTGGGGTTACTACCAGCACGTGCTGCAACCGCTTGCTCATGAGGCAGTCCGTCCGCGTTCCGGTTCTTCCGATTTGCCTTTGTGGAGGGCCTCGTCGATCCCACCGACCATGTAGAAGGCATCCTCATCCAGGTCGTCGTGTTGCCCGTCCACAATTTCTCCGAATCCCATAATCGTCTCCTTCAGGGTTACATACCGACCGGGTCGGCCCGTGAAACCCTCCCCGACGTGAAAAGGCTGGGACAGGAATCTCTGGATGCGGCGCGCCCTGGCCACTGCGTGCTTGTCCTCTTCGGAAAGCTCCTCCAGTCCGAGAATGGCAATGATGTCCCGCAATTCGCGGTACCGCTGCAGGGTTTCCTGTACTCTGCGGGCGACTCGGTAATGCTCCTCGCCCAGGACATCCGGATCAAGGATGCGCGATGATGATTCCAGAGGATCCACGGCGGGGTAGATTCCCTGTTCGGCGATGAGGCGGGAAAGCACCACCGTACCGTCCAAATGCTGAAACGTGGTCGCTGGTGCCGGATCGGTAATGTCGTCGGCCGGAACAAAGACCGCCTGCACCGAGGTAATGGAACCTTTCCGGGTTGAAGTTATCCGCTCCTGCAACTGACCCATTTCGGTGGCCAAGGTCGGTTGGTAGCCTACGGATGACGGCAGGCGCCCCAACAACGCCGATACCTCTGTGCCAGCCTGGGCAAAGCGAAAGATGTTATCGACAAACAACAACACATCTTTGTTCTCCTCGTCCCTGTAGTACTCGGCCATACACAGCCCCGACAGTGCAACGCGCCAACGGGCGCCGGGGGGTTCATTCATTTGGCCGAATACCATGATCGTCCGTTCCAGGACACCGGACTCAGTCATCGCGGCGAGCAGCTCCGCCCCCTCACGAGTGCGTTCACCGACGCCCACAAATACCGAAATCCCCCCGTGGCGGCGGGCGATGTTGTTGATCAGTTCCATCACGATAACCGTCTTGCCGACCCCGGCTCCGCCGAACATCCCGATCTTTCCACCCTTTACGAAGGGTACTAGCAGGTCGATCACCTTGATCCCCGTTTCCAGTTGTTCCACCCGGGTCGACTGTTCCAACAGTTGGGGGGCGTTACGGTGAATCGGATAGTATTTAAGTCCGGATACGGGGCCCTTATCGTCAATCGGCCTTCCCAGAACGTCGAGTAACCGGCCGAGTACCGAACTGCCGACCGGAACGGTGATGGGCCGCCCGGTATCGTGTACCGTCATCCCACGGACCAGTCTTTCGGTTGTAGACAAGGCCACACACCGTACCAGGTCGTCTCCCAGGTGCAAGACTACCTCGAGGGTCAGGTTCCCTTCCCGCCCGGATGGATCGGGAAACTCATCAACCGTCAGGGCATTGAAAATCGCCGGTAGCCTACCGGCAGGAAAACGAACGTCCACTACGACGCTGATTATTTGAACCACTTCCCCCGGCACAGTCCCCGCCTCCTTCATTGAAGATCGACCGCAGCTGGTACAATCTCCAGTAGCTCACCGGTGATCGCTGCCTGTCTGGAACGATGCAGTTGAAGCGTAAGGCGGTCAATAATCTCATCCGCGTTACGGGTGGCCCCGTCCATTGCGGCCAAACGCGCACTGTGTTCACTGGCCTTCGACTCGGTCAGGGCGTGGAATACGGCTTCCTCAATGAACATCGGCAGGATCGCCGTCAGCACCTCCTCGGCGCCCGGTTCAAAACTGTAGTTACCCGGCCTCTCTTCGTCCACCTTGCCCGGTACTGGGCTAACTGGAACCGGAATCAGCGGAAGAACCACCGTACGCTGCTCCAGCAAGCTTACAAACTCGCTGTAGACAAGCAGGACGCGGTCGTACTCTCCCTTTACGTAGCCGTCTATCACATGGCCGGCAATCGTACGCGCATCCTTAATGTGGACATCCTCGTCCAGATCCTGAAATATGGCTGCGGTGTTCAGACCCCTGAAGGCCAGATACTGTCCCGCTTTGCGTCCAACGGCGACGAACCGTGCTGCTGGATAGGTTCTCGCCTCCTTAAGCGCCCGGCGCAGAATCGGAACGTCGAACCCGCCGCTTAAACCCCGGTCGGCAGTAACCACGACGATGCCAGCCTGACGGACGTCGCGCTCTTCGAGTAGCGGGTGGCGCACCCGGTGAGCGGACCTCGCGATTCTTCTTTCGACCTCGTGCAGCAGACGGTCATAGGGCCGCGCAGCCTGAACAGCAGTCTGGGCGCGTCCGGCCCTGGC
>JAHRFU010000092.1 GCA_019084485.1 Desulforudis sp.
CGGATCAGATGGTAGCAGCAGAGGGTGGTGACTTCCCAGAAGAAGAACAGCCACAGCAGGCTGTCGGCAAAAACCAGCCCGTTCATTACGCCCAGAAAGAGGACGAACCAGAAGAAGAACTGGGGCCGGCGTGTACGTTCGAGTTTAAGGTGCGCCTCGTGGGCCGGCATATAGTCGGTGGCGTAGAGCACGATCAGCCCGCCGACAACCGTAATTACGAGACACATGATGATGGACAGGACATCCACATGAAAGACCGGCACCGCCGCTACAGCGTGACCGCCGAGCACACCGAACTGAACCACAGGCAACAGCACGGCAAGGACCGCGCCGAATCCCAGGACGAGACTGTTTCGAGACGTGAAGCCGATGTACAGGAAATAGCCGATGATCAGATAGTCGAGAACGGCGATGACGTTATCCCAGGCCGCCGCCGGTGAATAGACCAGCGGACCTTCCGACAGCACGCGTAGCGCCAGAGCCACGGCGGCGGCCATCAGCACAGCCATGGCGGTCAGAAGCAGGGCCTTCTGCCCGGATACGCATCGAAGCGCCAGGCAACACAGGGCTACGGCCACCGGCAAAAGCACGAGTGAGGAGACCAGCAGTTCACCAGACAACGCTTATCCACCTCCTTCTTTCGATGCAAAGCTACTTCAACTTTTAGGGCCAGACGCGGCCAGATCGGCCAAGCTGTCCATCTTGCGACTGGAGGCTCCGCACTCATCGATCATTTTCTGCACTTGTCGGAAGTAGGGCAACCGGGGGCGCAGGTAGCCGAAGAGGATGCGGCCCAGGACATAGCAGATTAGGAATACGACCACGTAGTTGGCGGCCACCCCGGTAAAGGGCACGTAGAACTTGATATCCATAAACCGCCACTGCATCCAGGTCAGAGCGAAGAATATCGGCCACAGAAAGGCGGCGGAGAGAGCGATGGCGTTAAAGAAGACCCTTCCGAAAGCATCGTTGGCCTGTTTGTTGGTGGCCTTGAACTGTTCCTTTTCCCCGGCCTTGAGCGCCGTAATGGAGGCGTTGTTCATGTCCACCATCCTGTTGTTGAGCGACCCAAGGTGTTTCCGGTTCAGGCGGTACGCAATGGAGGCCGTAAACTCACCAATGACCACGGTAGCGAAAGCCAGGAGAAAGGTACCTACGAAGAAGTCCAGCACTGGATTTCCCGTGATCCGGTATAGCACGATCAGCACCTTATCCAAACTCATCCAGAGTTCCACGGTATCAACCCCTTTTTATGGTGTGGGTGGCAACCGGTCCAGGAGGATAGCCTAAAAACGGCCGCCCCTCACATTGTCACTGGCTGGTGGCCTAGATCGGTACCCAGGCTACACCGAAGAAGCCCTTGCTGAAGTAACCAATTCCAACATAGAGTGCAAGGAGCACAAAGAGCCGCTTAAGCCAAACCTCTGGGATGTACTTCTGAGTCCGCGGCCCGATAAGCGACCCGATAAAGATACCGATCAACTCGACTCCGATTAGCGACCAGTAGACGCCAGCCCCGGCCAGCTTGATATAGGCCGTGATGCTGGCGCACATGCTGATGAAGACCGTGAGGGCTGAGGTGCCGGCGACGATGAACATCGGCAGGCCCACGATACTGGTCAGGAACGGAACGTAGAGGAAACCGCCGCCCACCCCAAGGAAGGATGAGATAGCGGCAATCACAATACCGCCGAGGATGGGCCAAATCGGGTTAAACCCAAACTCCACACCGCAGAAGGTGAAACTGATCCGGGTCAGGCTGACTTTGGTAACCTTCACGCCCCGGTCCACGGCCTCACCCTTCTCCTTCACCGATGCTTCAAAAGCAGCACCCGCTTCCTTGGCCGCCTTCTTGCCGGCCTGGCCGCGTGGGGTCGTCTCATACAGGAGCACAGCACCGACCAGGAACACAAACAGGCCGAACCAGCCCTGATATTGGCTGAAACTAATCTTACCGCCGGTCAGCCACGGTATGGCCACGGCACCGACGATGGAACCCAGACCGAGGGCTAGACCCAGGGGCCAGACCAGACGGCCCATCCGGAAATAGTTGAGACTGGAAACAAATGCGGAGAGACCAACCAGGAACTGATTAGACACCCGAATCGAGTCCGTCAGGAGCTTGTTGACCGTCGGGGCCGTATCTTTGAAGCTCTTGGCGTAGGGCCCGAGGCCGAAGACGGTCATATGGCCAACACCGGCCATGATCCCGCCGAACGCACCGACAGTGGAAAAGATCCAGCCGACCCAGATCGCCCACAAGAAAGCAGCGAATAGATTAACCTGAGGCGCACCGGGCACTCCCAAGAATCCGCGTGGAGCAGTCGGGTCGATTTCGCCTTGGCCGGTACCGACCGGGACTTCCGCAATCGCCGCCCCGAGTTTGCCCCCGATACCCAAGTCGCTACCCACTAATTCAGGATTGGCACCGACCCCAACCGCACCCAGCGCCAGGCACATCAGGAACACTAGCATCAGGGAAATAGCGATGGTCTTTGGCAACTTTCCCTTTGTCATCATCCAACCCACCTTATTAATCGATTAGTCACTTAGGAATAATTCCTCTAAATACCCCGATGGCTGACTTCACCTCCCGTATTCAAGAGTCGCATCAGGAACACCCGGGCATCCCCGTGAAGGGGTAGATCTCTGATTTAGGCGCTCTCTCCCCGCGCCAAGTCGTCCAGATCGTCCGGCTCAGCACCTACATAGCGGGCAACCACCTCATAGGGCCGTGGATCGGCATAGTCCACATCCATGGCCCTGGCTCCGGAATAGAGGGCGGCGAGCGTGTTGTGTCCGAGCACCCGGTCCTTGGGGGCAAATGTGGTCGTGGGGGGAAGCGTATGGGACTCGAAGGCCATGTCGTGTCCGAGACAAATCCCCAACTGGACTGAGAGGTCAACGCCCAGTTTGTTGTCGATCTTGGCCTGGCCAACGGGGTTACAGGCGGACTCGAAGGCGGCATTGGGATTGATATAGGGAGTGTTCTGAAGTCTCTTATCGACGCCGCTGGTCTTGCAGCAGACCGAGTAGACGATAAAGTACTGAGACAGGATGTCGGAGAGGATGCCCACCTCTTCGAACACACCGTTGCAAAAACCGAGACTGATCGTCTTAAAGCCGGCCCGCTGTCCGAAGACGATCAGTTCCTGCAGACGGGTTCGCCTGATCTGGCCTTCCTTCGGCAGGCCCTTACCCTACAGGTACTTCTGCTTCTGGTAAACGGTGTTGACCACAGACAGGGGATGGTGCCCAAGCACCCAGTCCGCGACCGCAAAGTTGGTTACCGGAACCTGACTGTACTGGTTAAAGAGGACATCCTGTTCAATGCAGAGGCCGATGGAAACGTGCATCGGGGAGTCGGTGGCATTCAGTGCATCCACCATTTTGCAGTCGTCGCGGGCGTAGAGGTCGAACTTGCGGTGGTGGTCGATCTGGAAGTCGCCGCCTGGGGCGCGGCAGTGACCACAGCAAACCGCCTTGACGTCAAAGTAGGGTGAGAGGGCTTCAATCATCAGCTGTCCTTCCCGGTGCAGGCCTGCGCAGTACACGAGGCCCAGTTGCTTGTGTCCCATCATCAGGCCGATGAAGATCAGTTCTTGAAGGCGGGTCAGGTTGTTACCGTAGACGTGTTGGAGAAATGCACTGTAGGTGACGAAGGGTCGTACTTCCGGTTTTTTGTATTCCGGTAACTCCAGCGTGCCTCCGTGACAGTCGCGCCCTTTCTTACTGCACTCCATCTTCAAGGCACAGTACGCACATTTCATGATCCAGGCAACTCCTTTTCCCGGATACATTTGGTAAATATTCTGTTATTTTATTCACAAGAGATTCTATAAGAGTACCAAAAATTGTTTCCCCTCTGACATCATACTAGTCCTGTTTTGGACATATGACAGTCAAACGTCCGACTAAGTTTCGGTAAGGTGGATGGCAACTAGTGTGTCGCCTGGGCGACAGTCTTGGTGCCATGCCGGTGACGGGCATGGCTTACACCAGTTCAGCCTGCAGCAACGTGGCATTGCAGGAAAATCGATCGCCGATGGAGTATAGAATGGAGTTAAAGAAAGCCTTCAGATGTGTCTTTGGCTCAAGGAGGGTTTAGGGTTTGAAATGTCCGACTTGCGGGTATCACGGGGTAGGCAACTTCTGCAGCGAATGTGGTCACAAGCTTACCGATTTTGCCCCAATACATCGGGTGTACGACGAGAAACAGTCTCTCGGGAGCTTGGAGCAAAGCGATAGTGCCGCTCCTGCCGTTTCCGGAGTCACCTATGCCGGATTCGGGGCCAGGTTTCTGGCCACCCTTTTGGACGGACTACTGATCAGCTTGCCGATCATCTTAATTGTTACCGCAATCTACGGCTCCGGATGGATCACGGAGGAATCGTGGTCCGGCGCAGACGCGTTCAACCTGATACTCGCCGCCGGGATTACAATCCTGCTGTGGGTGCACTGGGGCGGCCGGACACCCGGGAAGAAGCTGGTGGGGGTCAGAATCGTTCAGTACCCGGGACTTGAACCCATGACTTTCGGCAAGGCGGCACTCCGGTATTTCATTGGATACACGGTGAGCGCCCTGCTCCTCGGCCTAGGGTTCCTAATGGTGGCCTTTCGGAAGGATAAGCGGGGCTTGCACGACATCATTGCCGGCACTTGTGTTATTCACGAGGATTTAAAGGGGCGCTAGCTACTTCTGAACAGGGCGGAATCCCAGCAAACCCTATTCAGCAAAAGTGGCGCGAATGATGTCCTGGCGGCTGATGATGCCAAGCAGTTTATTGTCCGTATCAACGACCGGTACACGGTTGATACGGCGCTCCACCATTTTTGTAGCCACTTTTTCCACAGAAGCATCCGGCCCCACCGTATACAGCTTGGTGGACATCACTTCACCCACCTTCTGGGCGGCGGCGCGCTTTACTTCCTCTATAAACCGGTGCGGTTTCTCCAGATAGATGAGGCTGTCCAGGATGACCACGTGCAGCGGTGCCCGCACCTTCTTCTCCCGGATCACCAGGTCGCCTTCGGTCACGACCCCGACTAATTTCCCCTCATCATTCAGCACGGGTAGCCCGCTGATATGGTGCTCCAACAGCAGCTGCGCCACCTTTTCGATCTCATCATCAGGGTGCACCGAAATTACTTCGGTGGTCATCACGTCTCTGGCCAGTTTCTCTGTCATATTGTTTCACTCTCCTGATCTGCAGTTTGTGCCCGCATCCCCTGTCTTATTAATACCATTTATGTCGGACGCCGTCTACACGAGGGTTACTGCTGTGTGGTTCGGTATTATTTTCAGGCCTCGTCGGAGGCCGTCTTGACCTGGATGCCATAGGACTGCAGAAGACTCGTGAGCGGTCGGCCGAAGATGAACAACTCGTATTGCCGATCCAGTCCGAGTTCATCAAAGGCTTTGGCACGGATGGCGAGATCCTTACGGATCAGCTCTTTAAGCGCCTCAAGGGCAGCATCCCTGTCCAGTTTGCCTTCAGAAAAGCGGGTGATCAGGTCCTGCATCTCCTGGAGCGGGACCATGCGCTCGTGCAACTTGATGACCTCGGCGATGGGGTCGTTGGGATTGATAATGTCGGTCCGCACCAGGGTGTCCTTACCGATGGCGGCCACCAGATCGGTAGTATCCCAGCAGTTAAGAAGCCGGCATTCGAGCAGGCGGTCTTCATAAATAGTGCACTCCGAGGTTGCCTCGTCAAAAAGCTGACAGCCCCAATCACTGTCCCGACCGCGCAGCTTGATCAGTTCCTTGTCGTTGGGCCGCAAGGAGTCAAGGACAGGGTCGAACACCAGCTCTCCTTTCCTGATGGTTACCAATTGGTGATGCTTGACCCGCCCGCTGAGCAGGACCGGGATATCCTCTTGGTGTAAAGCCGGACCACCCTTACGGCAGCATGTGCCGCACCGGATGCAGCTTGTCCGTTCAGTTTCGGTCATGGTCGCATCCTCCAAACTCGATTATTGTGGAATGAAAACACCATAGCGGTACTATAGCAAACGGGCTTCCAGCAGTAAAGCTGAAAGCCCGAAACCCTTGCTGTATATGGTGGGCGGGAGAGGAATTGAACCTCCGACCTTCTGCGTGTCAAGCAGACGTTCTCCCACTGAACTACCCGCCCAGCGCATTTTTCATTATGAAGGATTGGTCGTAATTTGTCAAGCGGATCAG
>JAHRFU010000083.1 GCA_019084485.1 Desulforudis sp.
CCCAGGTATGAATCTCGGATTCAAACTCGGCCCACTCATTCTCTTTGTGTCTCAGGTAGCGCTGCACTACCTCTTCCCCGAAACCTGCAGAACGCACTACAAGCTTTGGAAGGGGATGAGCTGATTAGAGGGGTGCTCGGGGAAGAGGTAGTGCAGCGCTACCTGAGACACAAAGAGAATGAGTGGGCCGAGTTTGAATCCGAGATTCATACCTGGGAGATCGATAAATACCTGGCCCGCTACTAGAGAAAAAGCCGGAAGGCTAAGGCTTAGGCAGTTAACTATTTAATTTGGGAGGATGATCACCAATGACCCTGAGCGTCGGAACCAACGCCAGCCCCGCAACCCTGACCAAGTTGCGGACCGGAGACCACCAGTGCCCGCAGAGCGGAATGTGTGTGACCTGTTTAGACGGATGTCCGGGAACCTGCGAAATCGGTAAGTCCGCTGTCCGTAGCACTGAACTGATTTACCCAAAACCTTACGGTACGACTACTTCGGCGTCACAGAAGAAGTATCCCGTGGACTACTCGCATTTCAACATCCTAGGTACCCCGGTTGGGGCCATCGGTATTGAGGCCGATTCGGACAAAGCGATTTTTCCGGCGGTTAACCTGGAAACCGCTCTGGGTGCCAAAGGTGACCTGAAGCTGAAGTTTCCAATGGTGGTCGCTGCTATGGGTTCGACCAAAGTGGCTGCTGACAACTGGGAGCACCTGGCCGCAGGTGCCGCGATTTCTGGTATCGGCATTGTAGTCGGAGAGAACATCTGCGCGATGGACCCGGAATCAGAAATCAGGGACGGACGAATCATTCACTCTGCGGAGATGGAGAAGCGCATCCGTTCGTTCCAGAACTGGTATAACGGTTACGGTTTCATCGCCGTCCAGGAAAACGTGGAAGACTCGCGGATCGGCGTTCTGGACTATGTTATGGGAGAACTCGGGGTCGAAGCTGTCGAGTTGAAGTGGGGCCAGGGTGCCAAGGACATCGGCGGCGAGGTTAAGCTCGATACCTTGGAGCGGGCCTTGCAGTTAAAGAGCCGCGGTTACATCGTGCTTCCCAATCCGGAGAATCCAAAAGTACAGCAAGCCTTCAAAGAAGGTGCCTTTAAGGAGTTTGAACGCCATTCCCGGATCGGAATGGTGGAATGGGAGACTTTCAACGCCCGTGTTGAACAGGTGCGCGCCAAGGGAGCCAAGTACGTATTTCTTAAGACCGGTGCTTACGGTCCGGCCGATCTGGCCAGAGCCATCAAGTATGCCTCTGACTGCAAACTGGATCTCCTGACTGTGGACGGTGCCGGCGGCGGTACAGGGATGAGCCCCTGGCGGATGATGAACGAGTGGGGTGTCCCCACCGTGTACCTGCAGTCGATGATTACTTCATTCTGCGACCGCTTGGCGGACCAGGGTGCTTACATTCCGCCCATCGCTATTGCCGGTGGGTTGACGATGGAAGACCATATGTTTAAGGGCCTGGCGATGAGTGCCCCGTACGTCAAGGCGATCGGGATGGCCCGTTCACCGCTGGCGGCGGCAATGGTTGGCAAGAACGTTGCTGTGGGGATCAAGGACGGCAAGGTGCTGCCGGAGTACAAGGCCTACGGTGACAGGTTGGAGCAGGTCTTCGTCTGCGCCCGGGAAGTGCGTGAGATGCTCGGCGATGACTTTACCAAACTGCCGGTGGGTGCCATTGGCGTCTATTCCTACATCGAACGCCTGACCCAGGGACTGCGCCAGTTTATGTGCGGCGCCCGCAAATTCAGCCTGGAATACATCAGCCGTGATGACCTTGTAGCCCTGACCAGGGAGGCCGCCGAGATCTCCGGGATCCCGTATGTGATGGACGCCCAGGCGGCTGAAGTCGATCGTATCCTGGGGCCCAGCGCAAAAGTAACCGGTTTCGTTGGAAAGACAGGTAAGTCGGCTAGGTAGCCTATTGAGCTAAGAATCCAACACTCAGGCGTATTGTAAACGTTACGGTGGATTGTAATCTTGCTACAAATGCGGTAAATATATTGCATCCAGCAAGCTGATTAACTACAATCAATGATAACTATATAGTTGGGTACACAGTTGTACCCCGAGTGGCAATGAAGCCCTCAACCAGCCAACAGGTAAACATGTGCCTGTTGAGTTGGTGAGGGCTTGTGTTTTGAAGGGAGGTTCGGAGTTTTGCCAAGACAGCAGAGGGTCGTGCTTGTGGACGAAAACAGCGTATGGCGGAAGAACATCAAGGCGATGCTGACCAAGGCCGACCTGATGGTCATCGGCGAAGCCGAGGACGGTATTACCGGCCTCAAGTTAATTCGCTCCAGACAGCCGGACATTGTGCTTACCGAGGCGATGCTGCCGGGAATGACCGGTCTGGAACTGGCGTCAATCGTGCACGGAGATAAGTTGGCACCGGTAATTATTCTGTGCAATGCCTACTATCAGGATCTCCTGGCGAAGGCGGTCGGAGCTCACGTTTACGGCTTTCTGGTCAAACCGGTGGATGAACACCAGTTGATCGCTTCCGTAGAGGTGGCCATGGCCCGGTACGCCGAGGTCGTCAGCATCGAGGATGAGGTTCGCTCGCTGAAGGATAAGCTGGAGAGCCGTAAGATTCTGGAGAAGGCGAAGGGCATCCTGATGAACACGCTGGGGTTGAATGAGGCTGAGGCCTTTCGCCGCATCCAGAAGCAAAGCATGAACCGGCGGATATCGATGCGCGCGGTGGCTGAAGCGATTATTCTTACGCACAACATGTAACAGCATCTGTGGTTTTAGAGTTCTACCAGGGAATTGAATACCGGTACGGAGCAGTACCGGAAGGCAACGGAGCCTTCGAAGACGGTTCGGGTGTATTGACCGGAACCTGTCCTTGAAGGTTGTTTATTTCAGGGGTGATGCGATGTTGCCGGCCTAATGCCTTATTTGGTTAAGACTTGTCCCCGAAGGGATAGATCAATACTTACATTAACTTAAAGGAGGATTCCGCTAATGGACGTTTCCGCAAAGCAGGAGATCATGGAAAAGGCGAGACAGCTTGGTGTGAAGTTCATCCGGTTACAGTTTACCGACATCATGGGCGTGATGAAAAACCTGGCGATTCCCTTCGAGCAGCTGGAAAAGGCACTCGACGGCGAGTTGATGTTTGACGGTTCTTCGATCCACGGCTTTGCCCGAATCGAGGAGTCCGATATGTACCTGCGTCCCGATCCGCGTACCTTTGTGGTGTTCCCCTGGCGTCCCCGCGACGGTGCAGTGGCCCGCTTAATCTGCGACGTCTACAAGCCGGACGGTTCCCCGTTCGAGGGCTGCCCTCGGAATACGCTGAAACGGGTTCTGGCCGAAGCGCGCAGCATGGGCTACACCATGAACGTCGGTCCCGAGATGGAGTTCTTCTTGTTCCACGTCGATCCGAACGGCAAGCCGCTTCTGGACACCCACGACAAGGCCGGTTACTTCGACCTTTCGCCGGTGGACCAGGGCGAAAACGCGCGGCGTGAGATGGTCATGGCGCTGGAGGAAATGGGCTTTGAAGTGGAGGCCTCGCACCACGAGGTGGCCCCAGGACAGCATGAAATCGACTTCAAATACTCGGATGCCCTGGACATTGCCGATAAGATCGTCACCTTCAAGTTCGTGGTACGCACCCTGGCTCAGCGGCACGGTCTGCACGCGACCTTTATGCCGAAGCCGATCTTCGGGATCAACGGCTCCGGGATGCACATGAACCAGTCGCTCTTCCTGAAGGGTGAGAACGCCTTTGACGATCCGTCCCAGCCCGACGGTCTGAGCGAGACGCTTCGCTACTATGTGGGCGGCCTCCTAAAGCACGCTCGGAGCTTCGCGGCACTGACCAACTCCACCGTCAACTCCTATAAGCGTTTGGTTCCCGGATACGAGGCTCCCGTTTACGTAGCCTGGGCGCAGGGCAACCGCAGTGCCTTGATCCGAATCCCGGCCAAGCGCGGCCTCTCCACCCGGGTGGAACTGCGTAATCCGGATCCGGCCTGCAACCCGTACCTGGCCCTGACCGGGATGTTGGCGGCTGGCTTGGACGGCATCAAGAACAAGATTGCCCCGCCGAGCCTTACGGAGAGCAACATTTATCACCTTACGGGTGCCCAACTGGAGGCGATGCACATTGCGAGCCTGCCCGGCAGCCTGAAGGAGGCCCTCGAGGAATTGCAGAGCGATGATCTGATGAAAGCCGCCCTTGGCCCGCACTGCTTTGAGAAGTTCATTGAGGCCAAGAGTGTGGAATGGGACAACTACCGGGTCCAGGTTCACCCCTGGGAGGTAGAAGAGTACCTAACCACTTATTAATGGTGGATTGGTGAGTCGCGGTCATTGTTGTCAATGGTCGGCCCCCTTTCGGGGGACTACTGACTACTGACGACCGACCACAGACTACCGCATACAGATGGTCGCGGGTGTAAAACCCCGCTGATCATCCTCCTGTCCCCCACCGGGGGGTTGGTCTCCCCCCGGTAGGGTCTTTTTTCGACTAAGAATTAGAAGGTGGGTCGACGGATGACGGAGAGCGAAGACGAGAGAAGCCCTGCGGGTTTCCACGAGGTTTTCGATAACCCTGATTTCCCGTGTCCCGCCTCGGATATTTAAGGTAGGTGTAGATTTATGAGAGAGGGAATGGTGAGGATCCCCTCCGGATGCGCGATCAGCGCGATCATGAACGTTAAGGGGGTCCGTTTCAACGGTGAAGCCATTATCAAGTCTATTGCCTGCATGCACGAACGGTCCAACGGGCTCGGGGGCGGATTCGCCGCCTATGGTATCTATCCCCGATTTCGTGATCTGTACGCGCTGCACCTGTTGTATGAGTCCGACAGGGGACGGATAGACACCGAGTCCTATATCAGGGAGCATTTCGTGGTGGAACACAGTGAATCGATTCCCACGCGTCCCATGATCGCGATTACTGATCCCCCGAAATTCTTTCGCTATTTTGTATCTGTGAAACCGGAAGCACTTGACCCCCTGCGTGGCGAAGATGAAGCGGAATTGCTGGTCCGGGCCACGCTGACCATAAACAACTACATTAAGGACGCCTTTATGGTTTCCTCCGGCAAGAATATGGGGGTGTTCAAAGGAGTCGGTTTTCCAGAGGACATCGGGCGCTACTTCCGACTTGAGGAATACGAAGGCTATCTCTGGACCGCGCACGGCCGTTTCCCGACAAACACGCCCGGCTGGTGGGGCGGGGCGCATCCTTTCGGGATTTTGGACTGGACCGTGGTCCATAACGGCGAGGTCTCTTCCTACGGGATCAACAAGCGCTACCTGGAGATGTTCGGCTACCACCTCACCCTCCAGACTGACACAGAGGTGGTGGCCTACCTGTTCGATCTGCTGCACCGGCGGCAGAAGGTGCCGCTGGAACTTGTCGCCCGGGTACTGGCTGCCCCCTTCTGGAAAGACATCGACCGCATGCCCGAGGAGCAGCGGGCGATGTACAAGGCCATCCGTATGGTTTACGGACCGGCGATGCTTAACGGTCCCTTCAGCATCATCGTCGCCTTCAGCGGCGGGATGCTGGGCCTGAACGACCGGATCAAACTCCGCCCGCTAACCTGCGGCAAGAAGGGCGACTTCGTACTGATGGGTAGTGAAGAGAGTGCCATCCGCGGTATTGTGGGGGCCGACCTGGACGAGGTCTGGGATGTCCGGGCCGGGGAAATGTCCCTGGTTCGGCTGGAGGAAGGGGGTGTGACCGTTGGCCAAGAGCTACCTGCCCCCGGAGTATGTAGTTAGTATCGACCGGGAGAAGTGCCGCCGTTGCGGTCTGTGTGTTAAGGGGTGCGGTTTTGGTACCCTCAAGTGGGGTCACGATGATTGGCAGGAAAAAATGGGCGTCTTTAAGGATGGCCAGGATGACCTTGCAGTAGCCTTCCAGCGGATGCAGAGTGCCAGTCCGGATTATGTCGTCGCGGATTCAAGCCGCTGCCGGCAGTGTCACTACTGCGTCACTCACTGCCCGGAAGGGGCCATCAATGTGATTAAGAACCCGGTGGCGTACAAAGCGAACGAGCACTGGGCGGCGCATCACATGCGCAACATTTGGCTACAGGCCGAAACCGGCGGCGTGCTGCTGACCGGAGCTGGAAACGACAAGGCCTATTTCAGTTACTTTGACCATATGGTTCTGGACGCCTGCCAGGTTACAAACCCGTCCATCGACCCGCTGCGGGAACCGATGGAACTGCGTACCTTCCTGGGAGAAAGGCCGAACGGCCTGGAGTTTGAGCGTACGGACGACGGTCAGGTACGCCTGAAGACCGAACTGCCTCCACACGTGCAGATTGAAACTCCGATCCTCTTTCCGGCGATGTCTTACGGAGCGGTCAGTCTGAATGTGCAGAAGGCACTGGCCATCGCCGCCAAAGCGTCCGGAACACTGATGAATACAGGTGAAGGCGGGATGCACCGGGATCTCTATCTTTACGCCGATCACATGATCGTCCAGGTGGCTTCGGGTCGGTTCGGGGTCAATCCGGACTACCTCCGCCGGGGAAGGTGCGTCGAAATCAAGATCGGTCAGGGGGCCAAGCCGGGGATCGGCGGGCACCTGCCGGGTGAGAAGGTGGACGCGGGGGTTTCGCAAACCAGGATGATCCCGATTGGGAGCGATGCCATTTCGCCCGCCCCCCATCATGACATCTATTCCATCGAAGACCTGTCCCAGCTGATCTTCGCCCTGAAGGAAGCGACCGAATACACGAAGCCCGTGTCGGTAAAGATCTCGGCCGTCCATAACGTGGCGGCCATCGCCAGCGGTATCGCCCGGGCCGGTGCAGACATCATTACCATTGACGGGTTCCGCGGCGGCACGGGTGCTGCTCCGCTGATCATCCGTGACCATGTCGGCATTCCGATCGAAGTCGCCCTGGCTACCGTAGATGAGCGTCTGCGCCGGGAGGGCATTCGGAATCGGGTGTCCATCGTGGCGTCTGGCGGTATCAGGCATTCCGGTGATGTGGCCAAGGCTATCGCCCTGGGTGCGGACGCGGTGTCTATCGGCACCGCCGCGCTGATTGCTCTCGGCTGTCACGTATGCCAGAGCTGTTTCACGGGTAACTGCAGTTGGGGTATCGCCACCCAGCGTCCGGAACTGACCGCCCGGCTGGATCCGGAACGGGGAGCTGAACTGTTAACCAACCTCCTACGGGGTTGGTCGCGGGAATTAAAAGAAATCCTCGGTGCTTTGGGTTTGAACTCCATTGAGAGCCTGCGCGGCAGCCGTTTGCGCCTGCGCGGCATTGGACTTTCCCAGCAGGAACTCGATCTTCTGGGCATCAAGCCCGTCGGTGAGGGGGCCTAGCCGATGTTGAGGATTAATGCCGATGGCATCCATTACCGCGAGCTAAACCGGACCATCAAGGCTGCGGTCCGTGACGGAGAAACGGAAATAGTGTTGGACAACGTCAACGGCCAGCGTTACATCGGCACCGGAATGGAAGAGGACGTCCTGATCCGGGTCAACGGCGTCCCCGGTAACGATATGGCGTCCTTTATGAGCGGACCGACCATCCACGTCTACGGCAACGCCCAGGACGGCGTGGCCAACACCATGAATGCGGGGACAGTCGTGATCGGCGGTAACGCCGGGGATGTACTCGGCTACGGCATGCGCGGCGGAAAGGTTTTCGTCTGCGGCAACGTGGGCTACCGGGTGGGCATCCATATGAAACAGTACCAGAACATCGTCCCGCTGCTGGTGGTGGGGGGCACTGCGGGGAACTTCTTCGGCGAGTATATGGCCGGGGGAGTCCTAGTGGTGATGGGTATGAACCGTAAATCCAACCAGCCGGTCACCGGTGATTACCTGGCAACCGGGATGCATGGCGGGGTGATCTACGTCCGAGGCGGGGTGGACGAACACCGTTTGGGTGCCGAGCCCCGCATCTTCGACTTGGACGCCGCCGACCACGAACTGCTGGAGCCGATCATCGCTGAGTTTTGCCAACACTTCGGCCACAGCCCCGAACGGGTCAAAGACCGCCCCTTCGTAAAGCTCCTACCCTATTCCCACCGCCCCTACGGCCGCCTCTACGCCTTCTAGGCCGGGCAAGCGGGGACCGCGGGCAAGCGGGGACGGGCAAGCGGGGACGGTTCTTGCTTGCCCCCCCACGCCGTGTCACATTTTAGAAAGAAGGCAGGTTGCTCTGCGTGAAGGGAGCCTGCCTTCTTTCAACCTGTTTCGGGACTTGATTATGTGATATATTACGGAGGGAGTGCATTGAGTAACTAACGAAGGGATGGGGAGCTTTGAACAGGTACACCAACGAGGATGTACGTAGCATGGCCAAGGAGCACGGGGTAAAGTTTGTCCGCCTTCAATTCACGGACATCTTCGGCGTCATGAAGAATGTGGCTATTACGGTGGAACAGTTGGACAAGGCCTTGAACAATGAACTGATGTTTGACGGATCCTCCATTGAGGGATTCGTACGGATCGAAGAGTCCGATATGTACCTGCGCCCCGATCCCAACACCTTCGTGATCTTTCCGCCCGGTCCGGGCCGGGATCCGGTCGCCCGCTTAATCTGTGACATCTACAATCCGGACGATACTCCCTTTGAGGGTGATCCCCGTTACGTCCTGCGGCGGGCCATCGCCGATGCTGCGGCTCTGGGTTACACCATGTACGTCGGACCGGAAGCGGAGTTCTTCCTCTTTCACGTTGACGCCGATGGCCGCCCCACCACCCATACCCACGACCGGGCCGGCTACTTTGACCTGGCGCCCGTCGACCTGGGGGAGGAAGCGCGGCGGGACATGTGTCTGACCCTGGAGCAGCTTGGTTTTGAAATCGAGGCTTCGCATCACGAGGTCGCACCAGGGCAGCACGAGATTGACTTCAAGTACGACGATGCCTTGGACGTCGCCGACAAAATTTTGACCTTCAAATCCGTGGTTCGTAGTGTAGCTCAGCGCCACGGCTTGCACGCCACCTTTATGCCCAAGCCGCTCTTTGGAACCGCCGGATCCGGAATGCACCTGAACCAGTCCCTTTTCAACGGCGATCAGAACGTTTTCTTTAACCCCGCGGCTGAGGATCAGTTGAGCGAGGAGTGTATGTTCTACATCGCCGGCATCCTGGAAAATGCCCGGGCGATGTCGGCCATCCTAAACCCCACTGTCAACTCATACAAGCGCCTGGTTTCCGGATTTGAAGCTCCGGTTTACATCGCCTGGTCGTACCGCAACCGCAGCCCGCTGATTCGGATACCGGCCAAGCGCGACCTGTCCACCCGGATTGAGCTTCGGAACCCGGATCCGTCCTGCAACCCCTATCTAGCCCTGGCCGTTTGTCTCCAGGCCGGACTGCACGGCATTAAAAACCGCATTGCACCGCCGCCGCCGTGCGACCGGAACATCTACGATATGACCGATGCCGAGCGGGCCAAGAACGAGATCGTGCGCCTGCCGGAGAGCCTGAAACAGGCCCTCGATGAACTTGAGGGGAATAAGGTCCTCGAGGCGGCACTCGGTCAACACGTTTTCCACCGCTATATTGAAGCGAAACGGATTGAGTGGGCGCGCTACCGGACGCAGGTGCACGCGTGGGAGCTGGAAGAATACCTAACTAAATTCTAACCAGGGGTGGGGTCGGGGCTTTAATTTTACAGGGGGGATATGTTGTTTAAAATTAGTAGAATTATTATAGCAATAATTGTTATTGCTTTAGCAGGTTATATTGTACTAACTAAAAACTTTGAGTTGATGCCGTGTATTAATAAAGAAGCCCTTACCTGCCTTATATTGTCTTACTTTACGGTGCTTTTGCATAATAGAAAGGAGAACAGATCCCACCGGGAGGGATGGATTTGGCCCTCATCGGCATAACGTGCGAAAGTGACCACACAGGCTCTACTACCTGGCTTCACGACAGCTACTACCGGGCTGTGGAGAAGGTGGGAGGGACGCCGATCCTGCTTCCCCCTCTATACCCTGGCCCTGCCATGGAACGGTTGCTGCCGGTTTTGGACGGCTTGCTCCTCTCTGGGGGCGGCGATGTCGACCCCTGCTATTTTGGGGAGGAACCGTTACCGAATACCGGATTGATTACCCCGGACAGAGACCTATTTGAAATCACCTTGACCCGTCGCGCCCTTGCTAAAGGGATACCCATCTTCGGCATCTGCCGCGGGATGCAGGTTCTGAATATCGCCGCCGGCGGCGATATCTACCAGGATCTAGCGTTGAGCGGAGAGGTCAGCCGGGTTAAACACTGTCAGAGCGCCCCGCGTTGGCATCCCACCCACGAAATTATCATCAGGTCGGAAAGCCTCACAGCGGACATTTTAGAGAGCCGCCAGATTCGGGTGAACAGTTTTCACCATCAGATCCTGCGCAAGCTTACACCGGGACTAAAGGCCACCGCCTGGGCTCGGGACGGGGTCATCGAAGCAGTGGAGGGTACCGGTCAGGGATTCGTGTTGGGTGTACAGTTTCACCCGGAGAGTATGTGTTGCCGCCAGCCGGTGTTTTTGAATCTCTTCGAGGCTCTGAACCGGGCGGCTGTACAGCGGCGATTATCAGACGTGGATGAGACCGTGGCTAAGATCATACAAGGAAAACCAGCAGCCCAAGTGGAATAGTGGGGTATGGAAAGTGGCCGGGAACTAAGGATCCTGATGGTGGACAACTACGACTCCTTCACCTACAACCTGGTGCAGATGCTTCAGGTGCTTGGTTGCCGGGTAACGACGGTCCGTAATAACCAGTTGGATGCGGCTGGGGTAGAGCAGCTGAACCCCGATGCGGTGGTGATTTCACCCGGTCCGGGAAGCCCGACGGAGGCCGGATCCTCGGTGGCCGTAATCCGGGCCCAAATCGACAGGCGTCCGGTCTTGGGGGTCTGCCTGGGGATGCAGTGCCTGAACGAGGCCTATGGTGGCCAGACCACTTATGCTCCCCGTCCCGTACACGGAAGGGCGGATTCGGTCTGGCACAGTCAACAGGGGTTGTTCAAAAACATTCCCAATCCGTTTCCCGCCGCCCGTTACCACTCCCTGACGGTAGTCCGCATCCCTAGTGAACTCAGGGTTGACGCCTGGTCTAACGACGGCGTGGTGATGGCCGTCAGTCACCGGGATTATCCGCTGTACGGTCTTCAGTTTCACCCGGAATCGTTTCTCACCGCCTTTGGCGAGTCATTAATGCTCAACTTCCTGGAAGTGGTGCGCAGCCTTGATTAAGAGATACCCGATGGAACTGAAACTGCTCGGAGATGCCCACCGGCCCTTTATCCACTACTGTGCTCCCTTTGCGGGTCTGTCCGGGACGGTGGCGCTGGTCAGCGGCGGTTCAATGGACTGTAGTCGCTACAGTCTGCTGGGGATCTACCCCTATGCCTCCTTGCGGAGCCGGGGCAGCAATCTGACTCTGGAATGTGAGGGCCGGAGATCTACCCATAGAGGCAATCCGTTTGAATACTTAGAGTCCATTTTCGGTGAGTCCGATTCCGATACGCTCCCCGAATACCTGCCCTTTGCCGGGGGAGCCATGGGTTACCTGGGTTACGAACTGGGCGGCTTCCTTGAAAAGTTGCCCGTTCCGAAGGACAGTACGCTGGCGTTGCCGGATCTCTGCCTCTTCTTCCCGAGCATTGTATTAATCAGAGACCGCGTGGAGCAACAGGACTACCTGCTCCAATCATTGGCGGCACCCGCCGAGGCAGTCCGGACGATACGGCGGATGGCCGCCGGGAATGGCCTGCCCGCGGAGTTCCCGGGTCGGCCTGTGGCAGCCATGAAGGTGACCTCCAATTTCACCCGGGAAGGGTACCTGGCCGCTGTTGAGCAGGTTCGCCGTCATATTCACGCCGGAGACATTTATCAGGCTAATCTTTCGCAGCGTTTTCGGTGTAATTATCCCGGAGAAGCCTTCCCGTTGTTCGCCCGGCTTCTGGCGGCGAATCCGGCATCCTTCTTCGCCTTTCTCAACGAGGGTGGCTCCAGTGTGCTCTCCAGCTCGCCGGAGCGGTTCCTGTTCAGGCGGGGGGAGATTGTTGAATCCAGGCCGATCAAGGGTACCCGTCCGCGTTCACTGGATCCGGCGCAGGACAAGCTAAACCGGCAGGCCCTCTTGTCCAGTCCCAAAGATGACGCGGAACTAAGCATGATTGTGGACCTGGTCCGCAACGACCTGGGCCGGGTGTGCGTCCCCGGATCGGTGCGGGTCCAGCATCATAAGCTTATGGAATCCTATCGCAATGTCCACCACCTGGTCTCCGTGGTCACCGGCAGGCTCACCCCTGCGGAAAACAACATTAACCTGATCCGTGCTCTGTTCCCGGCCGGTTCGATCACCGGCTGCCCGAAGATCAGGGCGATGGAAATTATCAATGATCTGGAACCCTATCCCCGTGGGGTATATACCGGAGCGATCGGGTACCTGGGCTGGCACCAGAACCTGGATCTGAACGTGGCCATCCGGACCGCGGTCCTTAAGAACGACACTCTCCGGTTCAGCGTGGGCGGAGGGATTGTGTATGATTCCGATCCCGAGGCGGAGTACCTGGAGACATTGCACAAAGGAGAGACTTTCTTCAAACTGCTGGGGGTGAAGATATGAGTGAACGGTTTTGCTTTTTAAACGGTCGGATTATGCCTGCCCAGGAAATCGGGATACCGGTTCTGGACCGAGGCTTCCTCTACGGAGACGGCCTGTTTGAAACCTTAAAGGGTGAACACGGCAGGGTGCACCTGCTTAACCGTCATCTGGCGCGGTTGCGCAAAAGCTGTACGGATCTGAATCTGCCCTTCCCGGATGATGTGGACTGGGAGAGGGTGCTGAGTGCCCTGTTTGAGGCCAACGGCCTCACTGAGAATCCGTGCACCGTGAAGATTATTCTCACTCGCGGCATTGCTCAAGGGCGTGGCCTGCCCAAGGCCCAGACGCCCACGCTACTGATCATTATTCAGCCCCACCCGGAATCACCGCCAGAGGCCTATGTCAAAGGGATGGCGGTAACCGTTTTCCCGCTTCCTTGGGAAAACCCGCTGGCCGAACACAAGACCCTGGCCTACCTAAACAGCTTGGTAGCCCGGGAGTATGCCTACAGCAGAGGGTTGGATGAAATCCTACTCGTAAACAGCAGGGGTTTTGTCACGGAGGCCTCAGGCTCAAGCCTAGTCTGGGTGGAAGGCGAGACTGTGTTCGGCACGCCGGGGCCAGGGCGCTTGCCGGGTGTAACCGAGGCCGCCCTCCGGGATGCTTTGGTACAGTGCGGTGTGCAGGTCGGGCAACGTGAAATCCGGGCGGACGAATTACCGGCTGCCGATGCGGTGTTTCTGACCAACAGCCTGATGGGGGTAATGCCGGTCACCCGACTGGACACTACCGATTTGCGCAAACCGGGCTACGCCGAAAAGGCAGCGGAGTTTAATGCCCTACTGGCCGGGCAGAGCGCGCCGGCCTATATAGCCGGCCAGCGCGTGTACGCATGAAAAAGTGGCTTACCTTCAAAGCACCAACACTTGCAGGTGCAGTGCGCGCTGAGGGTATTGCCGGAGCAAACGATTAGGAAGACTTGTAATGACAGTACGCCTTCAGGGCTTTCGAACTTTGAAACGCTTATTTTTTGTTACGAATCTAGAGACGTCTCAATTGGACTGTGTCCAATCAAAAATGCGCAGTGGAGCCGCGGATCAGCGTCGACCGCCTGTTTGAGTGAGCGTAGCGAGGCAGGAAACGGGGACAGGCAGTGCGGCCGAGCTAGGTCGTGTCACATACTGCGTGCGAACCCCACTCGGTAAAGTTCAGCCAACAACCGGTAGCTAGCCTTGGAGCCACCCAGGCAACTGGTTGGTTTAAGCGTAGGCAAGCAAGGTAGCGGGCCAAAAGCGCAAGTTGAAGGGATTGAGCCCCGAAATCCCAGTTGGGAAGGCCGACGCTGTTGTC
>JAHRFU010000119.1 GCA_019084485.1 Desulforudis sp.
AGTGAACTCAAGTGCAAAGTCCGTCCAAACCCTGAACGAGCAGTCGGCTAAGATCGGGCAGATCATTCAGGTTATCAATGATATTGCGGACCAAACCAACCTGCTCGCACTGAACGCGGCCATTGAGGCGGCCAGAGCCGGAGAGCATGGCCGCGGTTTTGCTGTTGTAGCTGAGGAAGTCCGCAATATCATTGATAACCTGAATGATCTGCCCGATCTTAGCCGACTGCTCGTTCAGGGTTTGGACGGACTTTGCACTTGAGTTCACTGTGGCCTGGATGGCGCTCATCTTGTTCACGGCCTGCTTCGCTGACTCCCTGCCCCCCTCAGCTGCGAGTTCAGTAGCCCGGGCAGCCCCGGCGGCCTCACTGGCGCTGGAAGAACTCTGATCCGCGGAAGCCGCGATTTCGCTGGTGGTCGAGGTCAGGTTCTGGACAGCAGCACTGACGTGTTCTGACGAGGCCGAAATCTCCTCACTGTGGGCAGCCAACACCATAGCGCTTTCCTGGACCCTGGTAATCACGCTGTCCAGTTTCTCAGCAAGATGGTTAAAGGCGTCGGACACCACGTTAATCTCGTCCCGATTGTTCACCGGGACACGTAGTTTGAGATCCCCTTCGGTGAGCCTTTCCGCCGCGACCGCGAGGGCTTTAAGGGGTCTGATCAAAATCCGATTGGAAAAAAATCCCCAGGCCAGAAGCGAAAAGACCATCAGGACCAGCGCGGTTGCAATCACAGTAATAAAGGTATGGCGGATCATTTCATCTACAAAGTCCTTGGGAGCTCCGACATACCAAATTCCAACAATTTGGCCGGACGCATCTTTGATCGGTTCATAGGCTGTCTGATACATGGTGCCGACCACGTTAGCCTCGCCGTAATAGCTTTGACCCTTAATCAACACGACCTCGGCCACCGCTCCGCTGACCTGAGTCCCCACCGCCCGGGAACCGTCCCCAAGCTTGACGTTGGTAGCGACCCGTGTATCCCCACGAAAGATGGTGACGGTATCACCGGTTAATTCACCGATGTAGTCTACAAGAGCGTAGTTTTTGTTCATTAACACCGTACCCTTGTACAGGTTTTCTCCGTCCACCCTCCAGGCCCCCGGAATGCGCTGCTCAATGATCTCCCGACCAGTAGCCAAGTCACCCTTGGCTTTTAATAAGGCTGCGTTCTCTGCCCCGTCAACAACCAATCTCGTAACCGTAAACAGTACGACTGCGGCGAAAAGCGCGAGTAGAATTAGAAACAGGGCTCCAAGCTTGTACTTAATTGATAGTGAACTCTGCCTTAACTTGACCATGACTACCTCCCCTAAAAGTGTCGTCCAACCCTGGTCTAAATTCCGACACTTTCTCCGAATTCCTGCCTTAGCTCTAAAATTTTCCTTTGGACATCCAAAGGAAATCTATGGTTTAGTGATTTTAGGAAGCGGATCTCTCCAACCCGGCAACCCGGCTGCGGAGGTCCGAAGCCAAGTCCGCGATCTCCTGCAGCATCGAATTCTGTTCAGCTGTCACTGCCGCCACAGTTTGCACTCCGGCTGCAAGCTGCTGCGCCGCATCGGCCATCCGGGCCGCTTCTTCCTCCAGCACTCCCACCGTTTCGGTAATTTGGGCGAAGTCCTTAACTGTATCCAGGGTTACCTTAACACCCTGCGCAATGGTTTTCATATTGTTCTTCATGTTCAGATTAGCCTTGCCTGCTTCATCCTGTATTCCCCGAGCAATGTTTAGGATTTCATCTGCAGTCTTAGCCGCATTCTCGGCGAGTTTGCGTACTTCCTCAGCGACAACGGCGAAACCGCGCCCGTACTCGCCCGCCCGGGCTGCTTCGATGGCCGCATTTAGGGCCAGCATGTTGGTCTGATCAGCGATATGGGTGATGTTGTCCACAAACTCCGTAATCTGCTCCGCCCGCTTGCCAAAGGCCAGTACCACCTTGGATGCTTCCGCGTTAGTGCGGTTAATCTCACCCATCTGACCGCGGGAACCAGCCATGTTTTCCTGGCAGTGAAGGGCTACGGCACGTGTTCTCTTTACGTTTTGGGACACTTCCTGAGCCAGTTCGGCTGCACTTTCCACCGAAGCCGCCATCTCATTGGCGGTCGATGACCCCTCGGCAGCAGCATTCTGTAATTGGTCTGCCTTGTCTGCCAGCAGGGTGCAGGTGTTAAGCATGGCCCTTATACTTTTAGCCATTTCCTCGTCAACGGAGGAGCGACTGATTAACCGACCTAAGGTACGCCTGGCTTCAGCCACCCCACCTTTGCGCTCCACGTCCATTTCCACAAAGCCACCACTTGCCGCCTGCTCCAGAGCCAGACCCAATTCAACCAAGGTACGGCTGACCACAAAAGCGAGAAAGAGACCGCCCAGCACAGCGACACCGACCAATCCAAGGCCGTAAAACAATAAGCCGGATTCGGGACCAATAAAAACTCCATAGGCTAACACGCCGAGAGCAGGCAATGCTACCACTAAAACGGCACCATAACTGAGGGTGACAAACTTGCGAAACATGATCCACACCCCCTAACCGTAATTTGACATGCCAAGTATCTCCTTTATAACACGAAAATGGACAAAAAGAAAGGTTATTTGTCATGATTTACAATATTAATCGAATATTGTGGAAATAGGTTAATCTGGGTGGGTGGGGGATTATGCGGGCTAATTCAGGGTGCAGACACGCTCGTCCTCAAAGCGGGGGTATTCTTCGTTGGACTGGTCAAGGGGACGCGCCCCGATTACCTCCTCGGCGATAGCCAAGGCAATATTGCGCACGTGCTCACTAATGGTCAGATAGGAATTAATCAGGTCGAGGTGAATTGAGCTAGTGGCCTCCGAGCGCTGTACACCCATCGCCAGGCGGTGAATGTGCATTCGCCGAAGTTCCCGTTCCATGCCCCTGATCTTGGGGGCAAGCCGTATGGACTGCTGGGCAACCTGCAGATCACTGTTTACAAAGGCATAGTGTGTCCTTTCAAGCAGGGTGCACACTCGCTCGTGCATGATAGTGAGTTCCTCCCACCCCTCCACGGAGAAGTCACAGCACTTGTCAATCTTTTTCTCGGCTAGGCGGTTAATCTTCTTGTCGATCACGTCTCCAATGTGTTCCAGGTCAGTGGTAATGTGGATCAACCCCATGCAACGGTTGAACTCCGGCGTGGACAACGGTTGCCGGAGGGTCATCGCCAAATAACTTTTGGTCGCCCGGGACAGACAGTCCACCTTCTCTTCCGACCGCATCATTTTCTCCAGTTCTTCAGGATCGTTGGTCTCGAACAAGTCCCGAATCCGGCAGGTCATTTTCACGACCTCGTCAGAGAAGCGGGCGATCTCCTTTGAAGCGAGCCCCATCGCAATGGAGGGGGTGTTAATCAACTGGTAATCGAGGTAACGGGGCTTGAGTTCGATGTCCACCACCCCCTTGTCAGGCACCAGCCAGGTTAGAAAACGGGCGCAGTGTGAAATGAAGGGAATGAAGAACAAGGCGATACCGACATTGAAGAAGGTATGGACATTTGCCACCTGAAAGCCGACATTCGGAGTAATCGCCTGCATCAGGGCCGCAAAGGGCGTGACAAACGGGAGAAAGATGAGCACGCCTACCAGCTTAAAGAGAAAATGGGCAACGGCCACCCGCTGCGCCTCACGGTTGGATCCAAGGCTGGACAGCAAGGCCGTAAAAGAAGTCCCGATGTTGGCACCGAACAGCAGGTAGATCGCGGAGTGCAGAGTCACCAAGTCCTGAATGGCGAAGATCATGATGATACCGACGGCAGCCGCACTGCTGTGAATCAGGAAAGTGAAGAGAGCCGCTACGATAATCGCCAACAGCGGGTTATCTGCAACCGTGGTCATCAGGGATAAAAAGGCCGGTTCGTCACGGAGTGGGTACATAGTCTCAGACATTATCTTCAGGCCCAGGAACAAGAGGCCGAAACCGGTGATCACCTGGCCGATGCGCTTATAACGGTCCCGCTTCGTAAAGAAGATGATGGTCGCCCCGATCCCGACGATGGGCAGGGCAATTTCCGTTACCTTGAGCGCGATCAACTGAGCAGTGACGGTAGTCCCAATATCCGCTCCGAGGATTACGCCCAGAGTCTGCTTAAGGGTGATGATCGAAGCGCTGGCCAAACCGACCAGAATGACGGTGGTGGCGGTACTGCTCTGGAAAAGGATGGTTATCAAAGCCCCGATTACCATCGCCACAAAACGGTTCTGGGTAAGGGAACTGAGCACGTTACGCAGGTTAGCGCCAGCGATCTTCTGAAGCCCTTCGCTGAGCACATACATCCCGTATAGCAACAGACCCATGCCGCCGATTAAGCCGCACACATACACCCACAT
>JAHRFU010000038.1 GCA_019084485.1 Desulforudis sp.
CCGTGCCGCCTTCCATGGAAACCTGCTTCACAAAGTTGTACGCTTCCTCGATCTTACGAACGGTCTTCTGCAGGTCAATGATGTAGATGCCGTTGCGGTCGGTGAAGATAAACGGAGCCATCTTCGGGTTCCAGCGACGGGTCTGATGTCCAAAGTGAACACCCGCCTCAAGTAACTGTTTCATCGAAACTATCGCCAATATTACACCTCCTCCCGCGTTGGTTTTACGCCTCCGCCACCCTCATTTCCCGCTCGGACCTATAGAAGGCACCCCGACCGGAATCAGGCGGCGTGTGTAGTTTGCACCAGCAAATATTTTAGCACAAAAACCCATCATTCCGCAAGGAAATATCGATATTCTGTCAGCCAACAGCGAAAATATCACCGAAAGCACATTTAAAGGGCCGGTGAAAGTGTCATCCCCGTTAGCCACCCCAGAGCCTGTCTCAGCACAGCCCCTATTTCTTGGGCTTCTCGAGCATCCGCTCAACTCTTTCCAACCGTTCACCGATCCGTTTCAAATACAGGAACAGTAAATACAGGATTAGAGCCGGAACCCCGTAGAAGGTGACCAGCATTATCACTTCCATAATTCCAAATCCCAATGTAGATCACCTCCCGCTTAGTCTCACCGTATGTATTGCACAGAAACACCGATGTCATGGAAAAACGTCCCCGGAATGGAGACGTCTAATGCCCTTGCATTACGCAATATTAATCTAATTATGACGCAGTTTCTTAAGTTCGTCCATTAATCGGTCGTTGAGCACCCGGATGTAGGTGCCTTTCATACCCAGCGACTTTGATTCAATGACACCGGCACTCTCAAACTTGCGTAAGGCGTTCACGATCACCGAGCGGGTTATGCCGACACGGTCGGCAATCTTGCTGGCTACCAGCAATCCTTCTTCGCCGTCCAACTGCTCAAAGATGTGGCGTACAGCGTCAAGTTCCGAATAGGACAGAGTACCAAGGGCAATCTGTACGGCAGCACGTTTCCGAGCCTCTTCCTCCATCTTGTCCACCCGGTTGCGCAGGATCTCCATCCCAATCACGGTCGCCCCGTACTCGGCGAGGATCAGGTCGTCATCCGTAAACTCCTGGTTGAACTTAGCCAGCACTAGTGTACCCAGACGCTTGCCTGCACCCAAGATCGGGACTACCGTGGTCACTTTGTGGATATAGGTGCAATGCTGGTTCTGATTGAAGACGCAGGCATTTTCCGTCTGACAAAAGTTAGCGTAGGTCAGGGGAATGCTAAGCAGCCATTCGTTATACTTCTTGGGGAAACTGGACTTCGTGACAATTTCCCGGACCACCTCACAACCGAAGTCGTCCATAAACTCAGCTCCCAGGATCTTCCCGGTATCATCCACAATATAGGCGTTGGATTCAATATTTCCGCCTAAGACCTGAGCTACCTCGCCAAAATTAACGGACTGACCCGCCGATTTCTGCAGCAGCCGGTTAATCGCTCTAGACTTTTCCAAAAGGGCGCTCATCCAATCCCCTCTTTCAATCACAACCGAGATCACAGAATATACCGGCTCAGATCTTCACTCCGGGCAATTTCCGACAACTTGTCCCGGACGTAATGCTCATCAATGAGGACCTCTTTGTCCTGCAAATCCGGAGCCTCAAAAGACAGATCCTCCAATAGTTTCTCAAGAACTGTGTGCAGACGCCGGGCACCGATATTCTCCGTATGTTCATTAACAGTATAAGCGATTTTCGCTATCTCCACAAGAGAATTTTTTGAAAATTCCACCTTAAGCCCTTCTGTGGCCAATAGCGCCCGATATTGCTTGATTAGAGCGTTTTGCGGCTCAACCAGAATATGCAGAAAGTCTTCCTCGCTTAGGTTCTGCAATTCGACTCTGATCGGGAAGCGCCCCTGTAGTTCGGGGATTAAATCCGACGGCTTTGCCGTGTGAAAGGCACCCGCAGCGATGAACAGGATCCGATCCGTACAGACCGGTCCGTGCTTGGTGACGACTGTTGAACCCTCCACGATGGGCAGTATGTCCCGTTGGACGCCCCCGCGTGAAACGTCCGGTCCGTGAGCGTCGTTGCGACCGGCGATCTTGTCTAACTCGTCGAGGAAAACGATCCCCTGCTCTTCCGCCCTTTTTATTGCTACCGTTTTCACTTCGTCCATGTCAATCAGTTTCTGGGCTTCCTGCTGAGTCAGAATCTTTCTAGCTTCGACCACGGTAACCTTACGGCTCTTTTTCTTCTTGGGAAACAGGTTCCCGAGCATATCGTTCATGTTCACGCCCATTTCCTCTACTCCAGCCCCGGAGAATACCTCGAGCATGGGCGTGGAACTGTCCTCGACCTCGATCTCAATGTACTCTCCCTCCAACTCACCGCGAAGCAGTTTCTGCCGAAGGGATTCCCGCTCGAACTCGACCCGTCTGGCGCGCTGTTCCTCCATCGAGGGATCGGTCACCGGTGCTTGGCGGTTTGCCCCGCCGCCGAACAGCATCTCCAGCGGATTTCGCCCGGCGGTCTGAGCTTCCGGGAGCGGGGCCATGATCTCAATGATCCGTTCCTCGGCCATCCGGGCCGCCCTCTCCTCAACCTCTGCGTATTTTTCTAGTCGTACCATCCTGATCGCCGTCTCCACTAGGTCACGGATCATCCCCTCAACGTCGCGTCCTACGTAGCCAACCTCGGTAAACTTGGTGGCCTCGACTTTCACAAAAGGGGCGTTGACCAGCTTGGCCAGACGGCGGGCAATCTCTGTCTTACCCACTCCGGTCGAACCGATCATCAGGATATTCTTCGGTACTACTTCGTCGCGGATATCGTCCGGGAGGCGTGCCTGCCGGTACCGGTTACGCAGAGCCACAGCAACGGAACGCTTAGCCCGATCCTGACCGATAATGTATTTATCCAGTTGGGCCACGATTTCTCTAGGCGTCAGATCCAACGGTACCACCCCCTTGTGTCAGTTCCTCTTCGATCAGTTCCTCTATCGTTATGTTCTTGTTGGTGAAGACGCAGATCTCGGCCGCGATTTCAAGCGCTTCCCGGGCGATTTCCCGAGCCGAAAGATCGGCGTGCCGGGCGAGGGCCCGTGCCGCCGCCAGAGCAAAGGAGCCGCCTGAGCCAACCGCCACAATCCCGTCATCAGGCTCGATCACTTCTCCGCTTCCGGAGATCAGTAGCAGCGTCTTAACGTCGGCAACGACCAGGAGGGCTTCCAGACGGCGCAGGGACTTGTCCGTACGCCAGTCCTTGGCCAGCTGAACCGCCGCCCGCGCCAGGTTTCCGTGCGCCTCTTCCAGTTTGCCCTCAAAGCGTTCGAACAGTGCAAAAGCGTCCGCCACTCCACCGGCAAACCCGGCGATTACCTGGTTTTTATACAATCGCCTGATCTTCACCGCATTCTGCTTAATGATTGTCTGCGAGGCCAAGCTCACCTGGCCGTCTCCGGCCACCGCCGTCCGGCCGTCCTTACGTACCGCGATTATAGTCGTACCGGTGAACAATTTTACATTTCCTTTCGCGCTCTGGATCGCGCCCATATTCTCTTTAGTATTACCGATCCCCAAAACAGTTTCAACCTTTAGTCTTAATCCTCATCACGCGGTTGGGCACGGGGGTGGGTGTTCGCGTAAACCTCCTGTAGCCGATCGGTGGTTACCCGTGTGTAAATCTGGGTGGTGGAGAGCCGCGAGTGACCGAGCAGTTCCTGAACCACCCGCAGGTTGGCTACAGGAGGTTTACGCGAACACCCCCCCCCCTGCCCAACCCCGGGTTGATGGTTTATACTAAATGTTTAAAATGTTTTTGGGGTAGGGAATAATTAAGAGAATATTGGCGCGCTACAGAGGCCGAAATGAAATATAAAATTTTTAATTTTCATTGGCCGCCGTGAACCCCCCCAATTTTCCTTTTTCTATACCCCACCCACAAAAAATTTAAACCCTTTTTTTTTATCCCCAATCCCGGGGTTGGCCCGGGGGGGGGGGGTTCGCGTAAACCTCCTGTAGCCGATCGGTGGTTACCCGTGTGTAAATCTGGGTGGTGGAGAGCCGCGA